>JBFFSI010000014.1:0-50083 GCA_041572475.1 Woeseiaceae bacterium | reverse complement strand
GGCCTCGATCGTCGACGAGGTTTTCGTATAGGACACGACGGCGACCGAGCCCGGCGCAGACGGGCGCAAAAGAGCCGAATACGCGCTGTAAGTCAGCCCGGCTTTCGTGCGCAGCTCGTCGACCAGCAGCGACGTGAAGCGGCCGCCGAACAGGGTATTGGCGATGTCGAGTTCGGCCCGCTGCGGATAGGATCGGCTGACGCCGATATTGCCGATCCAGAAGTAGGACTGCGTTGCGCCCGGCTTGTCGACCAGCAAGACGCGCCGCCCGTCCTCTGGCGGCGCGGCCGGCACTTCGGGCAGCGGTCCCTCCACCGTTCGCCAGTCGGCGAACGCGAGCGTCAGGAGGCTGATCATGTCGGCGGCGTCGAAGTCGCCGACGGCCGCGATGACGAGACGGTTCGCGCCGACAAAGTCCTCGTAATAGCCGCGGACATCACTCGCCCTCAGCGATGCCAGCGAGGTCTCGTCGCCGTTGACCGGCCGGCCGTAGGGGTGGCCGGTAAACAGAAACGCATTGCCGTACAGCGGTGACAGCTCCCGCGGGTCGCGGTCCTTGGCGGCGCGCAGCAGGTCGATGCGTCGGTCGCGCAGCTTGCGCAGCTCTTCGCCGTCGAAGCGCGGGGCCTGCAGCATGTCGGCGACCAGCTCGACCATGAGCCCGGTGTCGCGCGACAGGAACTCCGCGGAAATGTTGAGGGTTTCCAGCCCGGCGCTCGTCGTGAGGGACCCGCCGACGCCGTCGACGGCCTCCGCGAACGCGTCCGCATTGCGCGAGCCGGCACCTTTCTCCATGAGGCCGAGCATGAGACTGGCCAGCCCGGCCTTGCCGTCTGGGTCGGTGATGGCGCCGCCCCTGACGATGACCTCGAGGCCAACCAGGGGCACGTCCCGCTGTTCCGTCACGAGCAGCACGACACCGTTGTCGAGCTCGACGCGTTCCACGGCCGGCAGCGTGACGCCCTGGGCGGCAGCCTGGCCGGCGAGGGCGCAGCAGGCCAGCGCGGCGGTCAGCAGGACGCGCTTCATCGTGCCGCCCCCGCCGCCGGGTCGCGCAGCACCCCGACCGTCATGTTGGTGACCCGGAAGACCTCGGTGGCAACCGCGCGCAGGTCCTCGGTGGTGATGGCCTCGACGAGCTCCGGCTGCAGGAACAGCTTCTCGTAGTTGCCGTGGAAGACCTGGTAGCGTCCGAGCGCGCCGGCCTTGCCGCTGATGGTCGACAGCTCGCGCCAGAAGTCGGCCAGCAGCTTGTTGCGTGCCTTGGCGACCTCTTCACGCGAGACGCCGTCGTTGATGACGCGCTCCAGCTCTGCCAGCAGTCGGCGCTCCGCGGCGTCGACGTCGCCGCCGGGCGGCAGCGTCAGCAGAAACAGGGTGAGCCCGGGATCGAAGCCTTCGTGCAGGTAGCTGTCGACAGATAGCGCGAGGCCGGCGTCTTCCACGAGGGCCCTGTGGAGGCGGGATGAATCCCCGTCTGTCAGGATCCTGAGCAGCAGGGATAGCGTCAGCGCATCGGGGTCGGCGGCGCGCGCTGAATGGAACGCCGCCTGCAGCAGGGGCGTCTGCGCCGGCGCCCCGACGGCGATGCGGCGCTCGCCTGCCTGGATCGGCTCGACGGTGCGGACAGGGGGCGGCGAGGGCTGTGCCGGGATCGGCGCGAAATATTCGTCGGCGAGGGCGAAGATTTCTTCGGTCGTCACATCGCCGGTCACGACGATCGTCCGGTTGTTGGGGGCGTAGTAGGTGCGGTAAAAATTGACCAGGTCGTCCTGCGTCCATGACCCGATATCCGACGGCCAGCCGACTACCGGGAACTGGTACGGGTGCGCGACGAACGCGGTCGCCTGCACCTGCTCGAGCAGCTTCCAGGCGTTGTTGTTGTCGATGCTGGAGCGGCGCTCCGAGAAGACGACCTGGCGCTCGCTCTCGAACACCTCGGGCACGATGTTCAGGTTCTCGAAGCGGTCGGCTTCAAGTTCGAATATGGTCTCGAGCGCGGAGCGCGGAAACCAGTCGAGGTATACCGTGACGTCTTGGTTGGTATAGGCGTTGTTACGGCCGCCGGCCGCCTCCATCGTCCGGTCGAATTCGCCGGGCTCGAGATTCTCGGTGCCGAGAAACATCATGTGCTCGAAGAAATGCGAAACCCCGGTGATGCCGGGGTACTCGTTGCGGCCCCCTGCGCGCACGAAGTTGTACATCGCAACGTTGGGTATGTCGTGGTCGGGCCAGACGATGATCTCGAGACCGTTCCCGAGCGTCAGGCTGCGAATCTCCGGCGGAGTCCTTGCCGAGATGGGCGCCTCGCCCTCCGGCGGATCCGGCACGAGGAACTCGAAGGTCGGCAACAGGCCCTGGCCGAGCATCGCGAGCACGCCGAGCACGAGCAACACGGCGACAGCGGCATTCAGCTTCTGACCGGTCTTGTAGACGATGGACTGGGTCTGGTCGACGTCGTCGGCCTTCTTGATGCCGACCGGGGTGATCTCGTAAGTCCAGGCCAACCAGAGCGCCACCGGGAAGGCGACGGCGAGGATGAAATAGGCAAACGTGTCCGTCCAGACGGGCAGGGCGAACCGCGCCTGGACCGAGTCGACGAGCCATACCACGAGCAGGCTGGCCAGCGCGTAAAGCAGCGCAACCTTGAAAACGTTGCGGCGGCGGAGTTCATTGAACAGGGCCATGGTCGAATCCTACCCCAGCAGCCCCTCGCGCCGATACAAGCGCGCGCAGATCAGCGTCAGGATGACACCGATCACCAGCGAGCTGAATACCGAAATGGCGACATGGCCCGCCTGGATCGGCTCGTTCTTGATCAGGTCGACCAGGATCAGGTGCTGGCTAAGGCTGGGCACGAACATGAATTCGAGCCGCGGCCGCAGGGTCAGGATGCTGACGACCAGGATCGGCAGCGTCGGCGCGACGAGGACGAGGCTCAACCAGGTCTGCGCTTCCTTGTAGCTCTTCGTGAACGAGGCAACGAGCGTCATCACGGCCGCGCCCAGCAGGATGAAGGGCGCGAGCACGAGAAAGGCCGCCAGCACGACCGGCGGACCGAAGTTCGGCGTCATGCCGAGCTGGGCCAGGGGCATGAACTTCAGCGCGAAGAAGAACGACCACAGGCTCAGCATCAGGGACACGGCCATGAAGACGCAGGTCGCGGCGATCTTGCCGAGGATGAGCTGGTCGCGGGTCACCGGGAGTGCCAGCAGCGGCTCCAGCGAGCCGCGCTCGCGCTCGCCGGCCGTAGAGTCGATGGCGAGGTACATGCCACCCATCAGCATCGCGAAGATGAAGAAATAGCTCATCATGCCGAGGAGCATGGCCGAGCGCCCGCTCGGCGTCGACACGTCCACGTCGTCCACGTTGAGCGGCCGCATGACGGTCGGGCTCACGCCGCGGGCCAGCAGCCTGATCGCGGCCAGCTCCCGGCTGTAGGCGCCGAGGGCGTTGCGAGCACGCCGGGCGTCTCGCTCGGCCTGCCGGTTCGCCTGGTCGGCGATGACCTCGACCCGCGCCGGCGTGCCCTCGGCGAGCTGCTCGGCGAAGTCTTCGGGGATGAGGACGACGACATCGTGCGTCCCGGCCTTGACGGCGGCGATGGCCGCTTCGCGGTCGGCGGGCCCGTCGACGAGATTGATGTTCCTGCTCTCGATGTAGCGAACCAGGTTCGGAGCGTGTTCCTGGCCGATGACCGGCAGGTCCATCGGCTGGTCGGCCGACGATAGTGAGCGCTCGATGGACAGGTTGATGACGAGCGCGAACAGCATCGGGCCGAACAGCGGGCCCATGATCAGTGCCGACGCGAGCGTTCGGCGATCCCGGAGGTTGTCGATCACTTCCTTCGCGAAGACGGCCAACAGCGTGCGCATCAGCCCGGCCCCACCATGTGGATGGCCTTGACGAAGGCATCCTCGAGGTCGTCGCAGCCGGTCCGGTTACGGATGCCGTCGGCCGAGTCGTCGATCGCGACCCGGCCGTTCGCGATAATCACGATGTCGTCGCAAAGCGCGGCCACTTCCTGCATCACGTGGCTGGAGAACAGGACGCAGCGGCCATCGTCACGGAGCCTCAGGATCAGCTCGCGAAGCGAGCGCGTGGCCATGACGTCGAGGCCGTTACTGGGCTCGTCGAGAATGACATTCTGCGGGTCGTGCACGAGCGCGCGTGCGAGAGCGACCTTGGTCCTTTGGCCCTGGGAGAAACCCTTGGTTCTGCGGTCCACGAAATCGCGGATATCGAGCAGGTCCACGATGCCCTCGACCTTCTCGTCGATGCTGGTCTTTGACAGCCCGCAGAGGGTGGCGTAGTAGGCGATGTTCTCCCGCGCGGTGAGGTGCGGGTAGAGCCCGGCACCGTGCGGCAGGGCACCGATGCGCTGCCTGGCACGCAGGCTGTCGGCGACCACGTCGACGCCGTCGATCTGCGCCGAGCCCTCGTCCGGCCTGAGCACCGTGTAAAGCACGCGCAGCGTCGTCGACTTGCCCGCACCATTGGGCCCCAGCAGGCCCGTGATCTTGCCGTCCGGTGCACTGAAGCTCACGCCGCGAACCGCCTTCACGGCGCCGAAAGACTTGTGGATGTTGTCGACGGTGATCAAGGCTTCGGCCCGGTGAACTCGAGGAAGAAAGGCATGGCAAACGCGTCGCCCAGGCAATCGGCCGCGCCATCCTCCAGCGTGGCGGCGTCGACGAAGCCGCCGATGACGCGCGGCATGCAGCCGACGATGCCGAGCCCGTGGCCCTGGTTCGTGCCGGTCAGCAGCCACGCCCTCTCGAGGTCGACCGCCGCGAGCTCCGCGTAGCGCGGTGGCGTAACCGGGTCCGCGTCGCCCGAGAGCAGCAGCACCGGTATGTCCGTGGCCAGCGGCGTCAGCAGGTCTTCATCCATCGGTCCCTGCGGCCAGCTCGAGCACATCGTGCGGATAGCCTCGAGTTGCAGCGGGCCGAGGTAGCTGGCCTCGATGGCCGCCTGGTCGACGGCGGCGAAGTCGATGAACGGGATGTCCTCGGTGCACATCACGGCGTTGTGCATGCCGATGTTCAGGGCCTCGTTCAGCGATGCCGCCGTCAGCATGAACTGGGCGGCGAGCGGGACGTAGTTGCCGTTCGCCGCTTCGGTGATGCTGAGCGGAATCAGGGCGATCGAACGCGCGTCGTAGAGCAGCAGCCGGATCGCAACCGCCATGTGCTGGGTGCCGAAGTCGAGGGACTCGGGCGCGCCGGTAACGGGGTTCGGCACCGTGACAGGGACGGGCCCCTCCGCCAGCGCTGCTTGCAGCTGCTCGAAGTCCTGCCTGAGACCCGGGAAGCGCTCGCTACACGCCGGGTCCTGCGAGCAGCGATCCAGCACGCGGTCGAGGGCCCTTTGCGACTCGGTCGCGATCTCGGGACCGAGCGGGACCTGGGGCGCGACGACGCCGTCGATGATGATGGTGCGGGTCGTTGCCGGGTAGCGGCGCGCGTAGTGCTGGGCGACCCGCGTGCCGTATGACGAGCCGTAAACGTTCAGCGCATCGTAGCCGAGGGCGGCACGCACGGCCTCGAGGTCGCGCACGGCGACGCTGGTCGTGAAGAATCGCGGGTCGTGCGGCAGGGTGTCCAGGCACTCCCTGACGGTGCGCAGGGTTGCCTCGACCGTGAAATCACTCTCGGCGAGTTCGTCCTCGACCTCGCAGGCCATCGGGGCCGACTCGCCGGTCCCGCGCTGGTCGACGAGCAAGATGTCGCGACTCTGCCGAACCCGCTCGAAGGCGCCGGCCCAGCCTGCATAGAAGCGAATCGACGACGCCCCGGGCCCGCCGGCTATGGGCACGAATGCATCGGCCGCCGGTTCCAGCGACAGCGCCGGGACGACCGCGACCTTCAGGGTAATCGACCCGGCGGCCGGGTTGTCCGGGTCCAGCGGCCGCTCGAAATCGCCGCAACGGGCCGCCATGCTCGGGCTGCCCGGCCCCGCGCTGATTCGGCAGTCTTCGAGGGCCAGCTCGGCGCGCAACGGCCCGGCATGGGCAAGGACAAGGGCTATAAGGAGCAACAAGCGCAAGTGTCAATCCCGTTTGCTGGCTGGCGGGGGCACATCTTGGCCACAAGCGCCCGTCAAGTAAAGCAATTCCCGGGGCCTCGCCGGTAGCGCGCGCGGGCCCCAGGGACTAGAATGCGCCGCCTCGATTGACTGATTTTTGACCAATGTCCCGGGATTTCGATGTCATCGTTGTCGGCGGCGGCCACGCCGGTACGGAAGCGTGTCTCGCTGCCGCGCGGGCGGGTGCGCGTACACTGCTCGTGACCCACAAGGCCGCCGCGCTGGGCCAGATGAGCTGCAACCCGGCCATCGGGGGCATCGGCAAGGGGCACCTGACCCGCGAGATCGATGCGCTCGGCGGCGCGATGGCCGCGGCGGCCGACCGGGCCGGCATCCAGTTCCGCACGCTCAACGCGAGCAAGGGACCGGCGGTCCGGGCGACGCGCGCGCAGGCGGATCGCGAACTCTATCGCCAGGCAATCGGCGACATCGTCCGGCGCCAGCCGCTGTTGAGCGTCGCCGAGCACGCGGCCGACGACCTGATCGTCGAACAGGATCGCGTTGCCGGCGTGGTGACGGCGGATGGCGTGCGCTACCGGGCGCCGGCCGTGGTGCTGACAGTCGGCACGTTTCTCGGCGGCCGCATACTCGTCGGCGATGCCGAGGCCGAAGGAGGCCGGGTCGGCGACCCGCCCGCGAAGGCGCTCGCCTGGCGGCTGCGAGCCTTGCCGTTCCGCGTCGCCCGCCTCAAGACGGGCACGCCGCCGCGCCTCGACGGCCGCACCCTCGACTACGGCGTCATGGCGGAGCAGCCTGGCGACGAACCGCGGCCGGTCTTCTCGTTCCTCGGCCGGCGCAGCGAGCACCCGCGCCAGGTGTCCTGTTTCATTACGAAGACGAGCGAGCGCACCCACGACATCATCCGCGCGTCGCTCGATCGTTCACCCATGTTCAGCGGCGCCATCGAGGGGGTCGGGCCGCGCTATTGCCCGTCGATCGAGGACAAGATCGTGCGCTTCGCCGACAGGGAGTCGCACCAGGTGTTCATCGAGCCGGAGGGTTTGACGACGAACCTGGTCTACCCGAACGGCATATCGACGAGCCTCCCGGCCGACGTGCAGGAGGCATTCGTGCGCTCCATCCCGGGGCTCGAAAATGCCGTTATCACGCAGCCGGGCTATGCGATCGAATATGACTACTTCGATCCGCGCGACCTCAAGCCGACGCTGGAGACCCGGCCGATCGGCGGCCTGTACTTCGCCGGCCAGATCAACGGTACCACCGGCTATGAAGAAGCCGGCGCCCAGGGGCTGCTGGCCGGTCTCAACGCGGCCCGTCGGGCGCTCGGCAAGGAGGAGTGGTTCCCCCGGCGCGACGAGGCCTATCTCGGGGTGCTCGTCGACGACCTGCTGATGCGGGGCGTGAGCGAACCTTACCGGATGTTCACGTCCCGCGCCGAGTACCGGCTGATCCTGCGCGAGGACAATGCCGACCTGCGACTGACACCCGTCGGGCGCGAGCTGGGCCTCGTGGACGAGGCGCGCTGGAGCGTGTTCAACCGCAAGCAGGAAGCCGTCGCCGCCGAGCAGGCACGGCTGGCCGCCATCCACGTGAAGCCCGAGGGCGTGCGTGCGGCCGAGCTGCTCAAGCGGCCCGGCACCGGCTACCGGGAGGCCGTGGCGCACCCGATGGTCGGCGAAGCCGGCTGGCAGCTGCCGGACGAGGAGCGCGAGCAGGTCGAGCTGCAGGTCGAGGTCCAGGCCCGGTACGCCGGCTATATCGAACGCCAGCAGCGCGAGATCGAGAAACAGGCGAAGCAGGAAGCGCTGCGGCTGCCGGCGGACATCGACTATGCGCTGGTCGACGGGCTCTCGAACGAGGCGCGGCAAAGCCTGGCAGCGGCCCGGCCGGTCACGCTCGGGCAGGCATCGCGCCTCGAGGGCATGACGCCGTCCGCGGTATCCCTGCTGTTGATTCACCTCAAGAAACGCCAGCTGAGGAAGACCGCGTGACGCGCCCGGCGCGGCTCGGACTGTTGCTGCTGATCGGCGCCGCGGCGCTGTCGCTGTGGTCCTGCAGCGCCGGGGAGGATCCGACGGCCGATCCGTCCGTGCTGCACCGGGGCCTGAGCTCGGATCCGGAGTCGCTGGACCCGCACAAGGCGCGCAGCGTGCAGGCCGCGGACATCCTGCGCGACATGGGCGAGGGGCTGCTCGCGTACTCGGCCAGCGGCGAGCTGATGCCGGGCGTGGCAGAGTCCTGGCAGATTGCGCAGGACGGCAAGACCTACACGTTTACGCTGCGCGACGACGCGCGCTGGTCGAACGGCGATCCGGTGACGGCGGAGCAGTTCGTCTTCAGCCTGCGCCGGCTCGTCGACCCGGCGACAGCGGCGTTTTATGGCCAGATGCTCGGCGAGATCGTCAACGCGCGCGAGATCCTGGCGGGCGACAAGCTGCCGGGCGACCTCGGCGTCGAGGCCGCGGGTGACCGGACGCTGGTCATCCGGCTCGAGAAGCCGGTGCCGTACCTGCTCAGCCTGCTGACCCACCCGTCGGCATTTCCCGTGCACCCCGGCGCCATCGAGGAACACGGTGATGCGTTCGCTCGGCCGGGCAGGCTGGTGTCGAACGGCGCCTACATGCTGTCGGGCTGGGAGCCGGGCGCGGTGATCCAGCTCGTCCGCAACCCGTACTATTGGGACGATGCGTCCACGTCGATCGATGCGGTGCATCATCACGTCCTGCCGCAGGAAATGACGGAACTCAACCGCTACCGGGCCGGCGAGCTGCACATCACCAGCAGCGTGCCGCCGGACAGCTTCGAGCTCGTCCGCGAAAACCTCGGCGATGAGCTGCACGTGGCGCCCTACCTCGGGGTTTACTATTACGGCTTCAACCTCACCCGGCCCCCGTTCCGGGACAGCCCGCAGGTCCGCCGGGCGCTGTCGATGGCCGTCGATCGCGAGGTGCTGGTCGCGAGCATTACAGGCCGCGGCGAGCAGCCGGCCTACAGCTGGGTGCCACCCGGCGTCGACAATTACCAGCCCATCCAGCTCAGCTTCGCATCGATGACCCAGGACGAGCGCAACGCGGTGGCCCGGCGCCTGCTGCGCGAAGCCGGCTACGGGCCCGATAACCCGCTCAGCATCGAGCTGCGCTACAACACGTCGGATACGCAGCAGCGCATCGCGCTGGCCATCCAGTCGATGTGGCGCGAGGTCGGCGTCGAGGTCGAGCTGATCAACGAGGAATTCCAGGTACTGCTGGCCAACATGCGCGAGCGGGTTGTCACGCAGGTGTTTCGCTCGAGCTGGGTCGGCGACTATAACGACGCGCACACGTTCCTGAGTGTCATGGAGAGCGGCAGCCCGTCCAACATGCCGGGCTATACGAACAGCGAATTCGACTCGCTGATGCAGCGCGCCGCGGCCCAGGTGGACTCCAAAACGCGCCGCCTGCACCTGGAGGAGGCGGAACGCGTGCTCCTGTCTGACCACCCTGTCATCCCGTTGTACTTCTATGTCAGCAAGCACCTGGTAAGCCCACGGGTGCGGGGCTGGGAAGACAATGTGCTGGATTACCATTACAGTCGGCATTTGAGCCTGGCCCCGAACGACGCCGGGCCCTGATCGGAAAACCGCTTTGCTGCGATACACCCTGCTCCGGTTGCTGGGTGCAATTCCGACGCTGCTGTTGGTGATTGTGCTCGCGTTCCTCATGGTGCATGCCGCACCGGGAGGCCCCTTTGACGACGAGCGCGCCCTGCCGCCCGAGATCGAGGCGAACATCGCGGCTGCCTACGACCTCGACAAGCCGCTGCCGGTCCAGTTCCTGCGCTACCTGGGCGGGCTCGTGCGAGGCGATTTCGGGCCGTCTTACCGCTACCGCGATTACTCGGTGAGCGAGTTGATCGGCGGCGCGTTTCCGGTATCGCTGCGCCTCGGGCTGGCCGCGATCGCACTGGCGATCATCACCGGGGTCGCCGCCGGCGTGTACGCCGCCCTGCGCCGCAACGGGCTTGCCGACCGCCTCGTGATGACCGGGTCCATGACCGGGATCTCGGTGCCGGTGTTCGTGATTGCGCCGGTGCTGGTGTTGCTGTTCGCGGTCAAGCTCGACTGGCTGCCCGCCGGCTGGAGCGGCAGCGAAGGGCTGGCGCGCTGGGTCCTTCCCGTCATCGCGCTCGCGCTGCCACAGGTGGCCTACATTGCACGTCTCATGCGCGCCAGCATGCTCGACGTGCTGGCCTCGGACTTCATCCGCACGGCGCGCGCCCAGGGCCTCGGCACGCTGACGATCGTTCGCCATCATGCGCTGAAACCCTCGCTCCTGCCCGTCCTTTCCTACCTCGGTCCCGCGGTTGCGGCGATCCTGACCGGGTCTGTCGTGGTCGAGGAGGTGTTCGGGATTCCCGGCCTCGGCCAGTTCTTCGTTCGGGGTGCACTGAACCGGGACTACACGCTGGTGCTCGGCATCGTGATCTTCTATGCGGCGCTGGTTATCACGCTGAATCTCGTAGTGGACATTCTCTACGGCGTCATCGACCCGAGGATTCGGCGGCGATGAACGGGACGACCGGCATGGTCGCGCGAGTATCGCGAAGCAATGCCGTCAGGCTCTTCGCCGGGATGCTGCTGCTGATCGTCGTCGTCGCGATCGTCGGTCCCTGGCTGAGTCCCCACGACTACCAGCAGACGAACTTCGACCGGCTGTTGTCGCCGCCCGCGTTCGAGAACGGCCACCTCTTCGGTACCGATGACCTCGGCCGCGACCTGTTCGTGCGGACGATGCTGGGTGTGCAGGTCACGATCCTGGTTGCAATCGTCGCGAGCGCCGTAAGCCTCCTGATCGGCGTCGCGTACGGCGCGATCGCGGGCTTCCTGGGCGGGCGGGTCGATGCCGCAATGATGCGCGTCGTCGATACGCTTTACGCGCTGCCGTTCATATTCTTCGTCATCCTCCTGATGGTCGTGTTCGAGCGCAATTTCCTGCTGATCTTCGTCGCGATCGGCGCCATCAACTGGCTCGACATGGCGCGTATCGTGCGCGGGCAGACGCTGTCGCTCAAGGAGCGGGAGTTCGTGCAGGCGGCCCGGCTGACCGGCGTGTCGACAGCCGGCATCCTCCTCCGCCACATTGCGCCAAACCTGGTCGGCGTCGTCATCGTTTACGTAACGCTGACCATTCCACAGGCCATCCTCGTGGAGTCGTTCCTCAGCTTCCTCGGCCTGGGCGTCCAGGAACCCAGCACCTCGCTGGGCGCGCTGGTCGATGCCGGCGTCAACCAGCTCGAAGGCGCGTCTTACATGCTGCTGATACCCGCGGCGCTGCTTGCCATCATCCTGCTGAGTTTCAATTTCCTCGGCGATGCCTTGCGCGATGTATTCGATGCGAGGTGTCAGCGGTGAGCGCAAAGCCGGCGGGCCTGCTCGAGATCGAGGGCCTGACGATCCGCTACGCGGACCAGGCGGTCGTGGACGTGCTGAGCTTCGAGGTTGCCGCGGGCGAAGCAGTCGGCCTCGTCGGGGAATCGGGTTCCGGGAAATCGCAGACCGCGCTCGCCGTGCTCGGGCTCCTGCCCGGCGACGCCGACGTGACGGGCAGCATTCGCCTTGCCGGTGCGGAGGTCGTCGGCGCCACCGAGAAGGCTCTCGACCGGCTGCGGGCACGGCAGGTCGGGATCGTCTTCCAGGACCCGATGCAGGCGCTGAACCCCTTCGTCAGCATCGGCAGACAGCTCCGGCAGGTGGTCCTGCGGCACGGCATTGCGAAAGGCGCCGGCGCCAGGGACCGGGTCGTCGACATGCTCAGGCGGGTCGGGCTCCCCGACCCGGAGCGCCAGTACCGTGCGTATCCCCACGAGCTGTCCGGCGGCATGCGCCAGCGCGCCATGATCGCGCAGGCGCTGATCGCTGAGCCGCAGCTCCTTATCGCGGACGAACCGACGACGGCGCTCGACGTCACCGTGCAGGCACAGATACTCGCGTTGCTCGAAGAGGTCCGCCAGGACACTGCGCTGCTGCTGATCACCCACGATCTCGGCATCGTCGCGGGTCACTGCGGCCGGATGCTCGTGCTCGAAAAAGGGCGGCTCGTCGAAGCGGGGCCGACGGCGGAGGTCTTCGCACGACCACAGCATGCACACACCCGAACGTTGCTAGAGGCCGCCCCCAGGCTGAATGTCCGCCCGCCGGCGGCACTGGCTGCCGGTCCGGAGGTGCTCGGCGTGACGTCGGCAAGCGTCTCGTTCCGCGTTCCCGGCGCGGGGTTACTCGAAGCGGTCCGCGGCCTGGACCTGTCGGTGGCGGCCGGGGAGACCGTGGCCGTCGTCGGCGAGTCGGGGTCGGGCAAGTCGAGTCTCGTCAAAGCGGTCCTCGGTCTCGTGCCGATGCGGGCCGGCCGCGTTACCTACGCCGGTGAGACGCTGCCGGCCAGGGCCGAGGCACGGGCGCGGGAGACGCGGCGCGACCTGCAGCTGGTGTTCCAGGACCCGGTAGGCTCGCTGAACCCGCAGATGCGGGTCAGCGACATTGTCGGCGAGCCGTTGCGCGTGCACGAGCCGGACCTGCCGCGCGAGGAGCGCGGGGCCCGCGTCGGCGCGATGCTGGAACAGGTCGGCCTGGGCGATGGATTCCTGGACCGCTATCCGCACCAGCTGTCGGGCGGGCAGGCGCAGCGCGTTGCCATTGCGCGGGCGCTGATCCTCGGGCCGCGGGTGCTGGTTTGCGACGAGGCCGTGGCCGCGCTGGACGGCACCGTTCGCGAGCAGGTTCTTGCCTTGCTGGCCAGGATCCAGGCGGAGACGGGGCTCGCAACGATATTCATCAGCCACGACCTCGCAGTCGTCAGGGCGATCAGCCACCGGGTGCTCGTGATGTACCTCGGCAGGCTCGTCGAGCTGGCCGACAACGCAACGCTGTTCGAGGCGCCGCGCCATCCGTATACACAGGCGCTGCTCGCCGCCGTGCCCGTGCCGGACCCGGCCGCGCCGGGCGGCGAGGCAGTGGTGGGCGGGGAAGTGCCTTCGGCGATCTCGCCGCCGGCTGGTTGCGCATTCCATCCGCGCTGCCCGTACGCCGTCGAGCGCTGCCACGAGTCGCTGCCGGCGGCGCGGCAGGTCGGCGCTACGTGGGTCGCGTGCCACCTCGCCGGCGAGCTGTCACTCCGGGGCGTTGAACGGGAGCGGTAGTGGCGCGCCGTTGATGGTCAGCAGGCCGCCCTCGAGTTCGGCCCGCAGCTCGTAGATGTCACCGTTGCGGCGCAGGTAACCCATGCCAATGATGCCGCCGACCTCCGGGTTGGCGGCCATTGCGATCTGCACGAGCGTTTCGGCGATGCGAAAGTCGAGCGAGGCGTCGGCCGCCAGCAGCACTCCGGGCCAGCCGAAGTCCGAGACATCGGTTCGGGGAACGGCCCAATGGAGCTCTGCAGCGATGTCACCTTCGGGCAGCGTCAGCAGGGCCTCGTCGATGTGCAGTTCCAGGCCCGCGCCGACGAGGCGGCGGGCGTCCGGCTCGACCGCCAGCATCACCGTGTCCGGCCCGGCTTCCGGGTGAATCTGTCCGAGGGCGCGCTTGATGTCGCCGAGCGCCCGCCCGTCCGCGCCGGTCAGTCGCAGCTGCAGGCTGACGTTTGCCGTGCCGAGTGTCTCGACCGGCAGGTTGTCGACGCGCAGCGACGTCCTCGCGGACACGCGGCCGTCGTCCACGCTGGAGGTCGAGTCGATCACGATCGGGCCCACGGCCGGCGTGGCCGACGATTCGAAACGGATGTTGTCGATCGACCCCTTGAGCGGCCCTACGCGAAAGCCGAAACCGGAAGCGCGCTGTTCGCCGCCGAACACGATGTTGTCGATGTGTACGTTGTCCGCCATGGAGCGCACGGAGAACGACGCAATCGACACGTCGAAGGCGACGTTGCCACTGGCCGGGCGCGTCGTCACGCCGATGTCTACCTGTCCCCACTCTGCCGTGGCGCCGTCCTGGGTGAACGAACCCGCATCGAGGATGTAGTTCGACTGCAGGTCGCCGGTCAGGCCGAGCGAGCTGTATACCGTACCGGGCAGCGGCACGGCGTCGCCGCCTCCCGATTCGAGGCTGAGGGTCGATACGGCGCTGCCCAGGCCCGGCACCAGGGAGCCCCTTTCCCGGGCCATGGAGGTAAGCGGAATCAGCCCGTGGTCGATTCGCGTATCGATAAACAGCGCCGGCGGGTGGCCGGATACCTCAGCGTTGCTATAGGCCACCAGGACATCCCGCAGCCGGCCGGCGCGAAGCTCGATGCGGTGTCGGCCCTCGGAGGAAAACCAGCCGCGGTCGAAGCCTTCCGAGCGGACGACGAGCTCACCCGATTCGGTGGCGGCCCATTCGAGCTGTTCGTCCATGGATTTTTCGGCCAGGCGGCCGATGATCGCCGGGGAGACGAAGATCAACAGCGCCAGTACGACGAGTAAGGCGACCAAGCCCTTTTTCACAATGAATCCTCGGCGGTGATGCGGCAGGGCAGCATGCTAGCATGTGCCCTGAAACCGCCGGGCTAGAAATCGCCTGGCTTTGTCTCTAACATAGCGGCCTCGACGGGCTCGGCTGCCCGCAGCCGGATCCGCAACATGCTGAAAAATATCGTGATTATCAAGACCAGGTTTGCAGCCTTTGCTGCCGCAGTGCTCGTCGGCAGCACGTTAATGTTCCAGCCCGCGTTCGCCCAGGGCGACGCCGGGGCCGGCGAGTCGATCGGGTATAGCTGCCTCGGCTGCCATGGCATCGACGGCTACAGGAACGCCTACCCGTCTTACCGGGTGCCCAAGCTCGGCGGACAGACGGCGTCATACCTGTCGATCGCCCTGCGCGGCTACCGCGACGGCACGCGCGAACACCCGACGATGATTGCCCAGGCGGCGAGCCTGACCGACCAGGAGATCGATGATGTCGCGGCCTACCTGGCCGGGCTCGTCGACACGTCGGCAAAACAGGGCGGCGCGGCAAACGTCACGCCGCCGCAGGAGGCCGCGGTCTGCACGGCATGCCACGGCCAGTACGGTTTCAGCATGGGGCCGATGTGGCCGACGCTGGCCGGCCAGCATGAGGACTACCTGGTCAAATCGCTCGAGGCTTACCGCTCCGGTGTCCGCAAGGATCCGGTCATGATGCCGATGGCGGCCAACCTGACGGACCAGGACATCGCGCTGCTCGCTCGCTACTTCTCTCGCCTCGACGGACTCGAGACGACCGAAGCCGAGTAAGGCCGCCTCCGAGCTCAGGCCGTGCCCGGGGGACACGCACAGACGACGAAGCTCGAGCACGGCATCACCGCCGTCGACACCGAGTACGACCGCCCCCTGCACGATGCCAGCCACCTGATCAACGAGGGCGGCAAGGCCGCGTTCGTTGATACCGGGGTCAACGACAGCGTCCCCCTGCTGCTGGATGCGCTCGCCCAGCAGGGTCTCGAGCCCGGCGACGTGGAGTTCGTTTTCGTCACCCACGTGCACCTCGACCACGCCGGCGGCGCCGGCTCGCTGATGCGCGAACTGCCGAACGCCCGCTGCGTGTTGCATCCGCGCGGCGCACCGCACATGATCGATCCCGCGAAACTGGTCGCGGGCACCGAGGCTGTTTACGGCAAGGAAAAGGCCCGCAGGCTGTATGGCGTGATCCGGCCGATCGCCGAGGAGCGCGTCGTGGTGGCCGAGGACGAGCAGTGGTTCGACCTGAACGGCCGGCAGCTGCAGGTCCTGTTCACCGAGGGCCACGCCCGGCACCACTACGTGCTCAACGACCCGGCGTCGCGGGGCGTATTCACGGGCGACAGCTTCGGCGTCTCCTACCGCGAGCACGACACGGTCAATGGCCCCACCGTTTTCCCGACGACGACGCCGGTGCACTTCGATCCCGACGAGGCTCACAAGGCCGTCGATCGCATCATGGCCCTCGAACCTGAGCAACTCTACCTGACGCACTACAGCCGCGTGACCGACGTCGAGCGCCTGGCCGCCGAGATGCACGCGGCGCTGGACGCCTACGTGGCCATGGCGCTCGCGCATGCGGACGACCCGGATCGCCGCGAGGCGCTGCAGGCAAGCCTGCTCGAGTTCTACGCGGAGCGGCTCGGCGCGCACGGCTACACCGGCGACATCGACTCGGTAGCGTCCTCCATGCATGTCGACATTCCCCTGAACGCGCAGGGCCTCGAAGTCTGGCTCGACAGGCAGCAGTGATGCAGCGATTTCGCGCGTTCCGGATCGACAACGAAGACGGCCGCATCAAGGCCGGCTTCGCGGAGCTCGGTATCGACGACCTGACGGCCGGCGAGGTCGTCATCAAGGTCAGCCACTCGACGATCAACTACAAGGACGCGCTCGCGGCCACCGGGGCGGGCAAGATCCTGCGCCGCTTCCCGCTGAACGGTGGCATCGACCTCGCGGGCGAGGTCGTGACTTCGGAAGATCCCGGGCTCGCGCCGGGCGCGCCCGTGCTCGTGAACGGCTGTGGGCTCGGCGAGTCCGTGGATGGCGGCTACTCGGAATATGCGCGCGTCGCAAGCGCGAGCGTGGTGCCGATTCCCGAGGGCATGGATGCGTTCCAGGCCATGCAGATCGGCACGGCCGGCTATACGGCGGCCCTCGCCATTCATCGCATGGAGCAGAACGGCCAGCGGCCCGAGGACGGGCCTGTCGTGGTCACGGGAGCGACGGGCGGCGTCGGCAGCATCGCGATCGATATGCTCGACGGCCGCGGTTACGAGGTCGTTGCGGTAACCGGCAAGGCGGCCGGGGCGGATTACCTCGAAAGCATCGGGGCGCGACGGGTGCTCGATCGCGGCAGCATTGACCCGGGCAAGCGGCCCCTCGAGAAGGCCGAGTGGGCGGGCGCGATCGACAACCTCGGCGGCGAGATCCTCGCCTGGCTCACGCGCACGGTGGACTACGGCGGCAACATCGCGAGCGTCGGGCTCGCGGCCAGCCCGGCACTCAATACCACCGTCATGCCATTCATTCTCAGGGCCGTGTGCCTCCTCGGAATCAACTCCGTGGACACACCGCGTGACCTGCGCCTGGCGGTATGGTCACGAATAGGCACCGACCTCAGGCCGCGGCACCTCGATCGCATTGGCCACCGCACGATCGGGTTCGACGAGCTGCCGGGCGCCTTCCAGGCGTATCTCGATGGCGCGGTCACGGGCCGCACCGTCGTAAGGATCTCCTAGGTTGCGGCGGACCCCGCTCCCGCACGGGCCATGACGGACCAACAGCAATTCGATCTGCTGCTCGACGAACTCGAGCGCTGGAACAGGAAGGTCAATCTCACCGCGATCCGCGATCGTGCAGAGATGGTCACGGCACATATCGAGGACAGCCTGGCGGTGCGGCCGTGGCTGCAGGGTGAGCAGGTCCTCGACATCGGCACCGGCGCCGGCTTTCCAGGGCTGCCGCTCGCGATCGTCGAACCCGACCGCGACTTCACGCTGCTCGACAGCAACAACAGGAAAGTCGCGTTCGTCGAACACGCCCGCAGCCTGCTCGGCCTCGACAACGTGCGGGCGGTTCACGCGCGCGCCGAGGACTATGCACCCGGCTACTGCTTTGATACCGTGCTTGCGAGGGCGGTGGCGTCGCTTGCGAAGCTGCTGGCCATCGCCGGGCACCACGTAGGAGAGGGCGGGGTGTTCGTGGCGCTCAAGGGGCGCTACCCGGCCGCAGAATTAGAACAAGTACCCGACACATGGGACTATAGTGTGCAGGAACTCAGTGTGCCCGGCCTCGAGGCGGGCTCGCGGCACGTTGTGTTGATGGAGCGCCGCTAGGTAATGGCACGAATCATCGCAGTTGCGAATCAGAAAGGTGGCGTCGGCAAGACGACGACCTGCGTCAATCTCGCGGCCTCGCTCGCGGCGACGCAGCGCCGCGTGCTGCTTGTCGACATGGACCCGCAGGGTAACGCAACGATGGGCTGCGGCGTCAACAAGATGGAAGTCGAGCACTCCACCTGCGACGTACTGCTGGGCGAGTCGACAGCAGCGGACACGATCGTCTCGGCGCCCGAAGGCGGCTTTGCCGTGTTGCCCGGGAACGAGGACCTGACGCTGGCCGAGGTCAAGCTGTTGCAGGAAATCGGCCGGGAGATGAAGCTGCGTAAAGCGCTGGCACCCGTCACGGGATTGTACGATTTCGTGCTCATCGACTGTCCGCCGTCGATAAACATGCTCACCGTCAACGCGCTGACAGCGGCGGATGGTGTGTTGATACCGATGCAGTGCGAGTACTACGCGCTCGAGGGCCTGAGTTCGCTGCTGAACACGATCGAGCAGGTCCGCGACACGGTGAACCCGAAGCTCGAGGTGTTCGGCATCCTGCGCACGATGTTCGACCCGCGCATCAATTTGTCCAACGAAGTCTCGATGCAACTCGTCGAGTACTTCGACCGCCAGGTATTCCGAACGGTGATACCGCGCAATATCCGGCTGGCCGAGGCGCCCAGCTTCGGGAGGCCGGTGCTGTTGCACGACCGCTCGTCACGGGGGGCGATCTCCTACCTGGCGCTTGCCGGGGAAATCCTGCGGCGCGAAGATGCGCGCGAACATCGACTTCGAGCTGTATAGGTATGGTGTCGTAGGAGCGGCCGAAGGCCGCGATACAAAATGCTGGAAAGACTGACATGACCCCCAAGAAACGACTGGGCCGCGGCCTGGACGCGCTCCTCAGCAAACCCGTTGCCGAAACCGGCGCCGTCATGGGCGGCCATGGTGACGACAGCCTGCGACAGATCCCGCTGGACCTCCTGCGCAAGGGCCAGTATCAGCCGCGCCACGATATCCGCCAGGACACGCTGGAGGACCTGGCGAGCTCGATCCGCGCGCAGGGTGTCGTGCAACCGATCGTGGCCCGGCCGATCAGCACCAACGACGGCGAGCAGCACTACGAGATTGTCGCCGGCGAACGCCGCTGGCGCGCCGCGCAGATGGCCGGGCTCGAGGAGATCCCCGCCGTCGTCCGCGACATCCCCGACGAGGCAGCGATCGCGATGGCGCTCATCGAGAACATCCAGCGCGAGAACCTGAACCCTCTCGAGGAAGCGCGGGCGCTGGACCGGCTGATCCGCGAGTTCAACCTGACGCATGCCGAGGCGGCCAAGGCCGTCGGCCGCTCGAGGGCGGCGGTCAGCAACCTGCTCCGCCTGCAGGACCTCAGCAGCAAGGTCAAGCCGATGCTCGAGTCGCGGGCGCTGGAGATGGGGCATGCCAGGGCGCTGCTCGGGATCACGGACGCCGTCCAGCAGCTGGATGCGGCACGGCAGGTCGTCAAGAAAGGACTATCGGTCCGCGAAACGGAGCGGCTCGTCGCGCGGATGCTCGACCGCGGCACGGGCAAGAAGACGCCACAACCCGCCGCAGAAAAAAGCGCCGACATCCGCCGCCTCGAGACCGAGGTCTCCGAAAAGCTCGGCGCCAAGGTACGGCTGGACCACACGAAGAAAGGCTCCGGCAAGCTCGTGATCAGCTACAACAGCCTGGACGAACTCGACGGCATCCTGAAGCACATAAAGTAACGGCGGGCCATGCCCGCGGGGGCGTTTCTGCAGGCTCTGTAAAACCCCTGAAAATACCGGGGAAAAAGCCCCAAAGCTGGGTGCTGAGGCGGTTGCTAAGCCGGGGGGCGAACACTATAATGCGCACGCTGTTTACAGGCCCGCCTGGTATCACCGAAAAGACAAGCGCCACACACCGCCGGCATACCGGATGGACGTGGCGTTTTTAATGCCGGAGGCAAGTCAATGGCCGAGACCGCGCATGCCAGCGGCTCTTCCGTGAGCATCGTGCTCAGGGTGTTGCTGGGGCAAGCCGGAATCGGGGCGGTCCTGGCGGCGACGTTCTGGGGATTCGGAGGACACGTCGCAGGGTACTCGGCGCTGCTCGGCAGCCTGGCCTGCGTCATACCCAACGGTTTCCTGGCGCTGCGGCTCATTGCGCCGCGCCGCGATCCCGGGCCGAAAGCCCTGATGCGGGCGGCCTACTTCGGTGAGCTGGGCAAACTCGGGTTGACAGTGCTGATGTTCAGCATCGTCTTCCTCGTGGTGCAACCCCTGGCGACCGGACCGCTGTTTGCGGGATTTATCGCGGCGCAGCTGATGACCTTCCTGGGTCTGTTGATGCGCGACGAACAGGAACAACTGGAAAAGACGAGTAACACGAATGGCGAGTGAAGGCGGCCACGGCCCGCAAACTTCCGGCGAATATATCGCGCATCACTTGCAGAATCTGCAGGTGTGCAAAGACGAATCCGGTGCCTGGGTCTGGAACCAGTGCGCGGGCAACCCGATGACGATCAATGTCGATTCGATGTTCTGGTCGCTGCTGCTCGGCGTCGTGTTCATCTGGCTGTTCTGGGGTGCGGCGCGCAAGTCGACCGCCGGCAAGCCGACCAGGGGCCAGGCGTTCGTCGAGATGATCGTCGATTTCGTCGACACGAGCGTCAAGGACACGTTTCACGGCAAGAGCCGGCTGATCGCGCCGCTCGGCCTGACAATCTTCGTCTGGGTATTCCTGATGAACCTGATGGACCTCGTGCCGGTCGACTGGATCCCGCTGGGGGCCGCGGCGGTGGGCATCCCCTACATGAAGGTCGTGCCGACGACGGACGTCAACGTGACCTTCGGCATGTCGATCGCGGTCTTCTTCCTGATCATTATCTATACGACGAAGTACAAAGGCCCGCTCGGACTGATCAAGGATCTCACGCTGCACCCGATCGAGCCGCCAATGAAGGGCGCGGGCCTGCTTGCGGCGCCGTTCATCATCGCGTTCAACTTCATTCTCGAGAGCGTCGCGCTTCTGGCCAAACCGATTTCGCTGTCGCTGCGACTCTTCGGCAACATGTTTGCCGGCGAACTCATCTTCATCCTGATTGCGTTACTCGGCCTGTGGCAGCTGCCGCTGCACTTCGGCTGGGCCGTGTTCCACGTGCTGATCGTGACGCTGCAGGCGTTTATTTTCATGATGCTGACCATCGTCTATTTGAGCCTTGCGTCGGAATCGCACTGAATTTTTTATTTCAACGAGTTGGACTTGATCCTGTCTAGGAGAAACTGATGGAAACTGTTATTGGCTTCACGGCGATCGCTGTCGCAATCCTGATCGGCCTCGGCGCGCTCGGCGTCGGTATCGGCATGGGGCTTCTTGGTGGCCGCTTCCTCGAGGGTGCTGCGCGTCAGCCCGAACTGGCGCCGATGTTGCAGACGAAGATGTTCATCGTTGTCGCACTGCTCGATGCCGTCGCAATGATCGGCGTGGGTATCGCATTGTTCTTCGCATTCGCGAACCCGTTCATCGCTCAGTTGCAGAACGCCACCGCCGGCTAATCGCTTTCCGTAGGAGCGCCCCATGGGCGCGATTGCGGGGCTGACCCGCGCCTACAGAATCGGGAGAAATCCGTGGATATCAATCTGACTCTCATCGGCCAGACGATCGCAATGATCGTGTTCGTCTGGTTCTGCATGAAGTTCATCTGGCCGCCGCTCCTCAATGCTATCGAAGAGCGCCAGGCGAAGATCGAAGAAGGTCTCGCCGCTGCCGACATGAGCGCGCAGAAACTCGAAGAGGCGAAAGCAGAGGCTGAGGAAATCGTCTCGGACGCCCGCAAGCAGGCGACGAGCATCCTCGACCAGGCGCATGCCCGTGCGAACGAGATCGTCGCCGAGGGCAAGAGCGACGGCGTCAAGGAACGCGACAGGCAGCTGGCTGCAGCCAAGGCGGAAATCGACGCCGAGGCGAACCGTGCGCGCGAAGAATTGCGTGGCCAGGTGTCGGCGGTTGCGCTCGCGGGTGCCGAGAAGATCCTGAATCGCGAGATCGACGCCAAAGAGCACGAGGACATCCTCGGCAAGCTGGCGC
The DNA here is from genome assembly GCA_041572475.1 of Woeseiaceae bacterium. GTDB lineage: Bacteria > Pseudomonadota > Gammaproteobacteria > Steroidobacterales > Woeseiaceae > UBA1847. The sequence continues at coordinate 28,169 of JBFFSI010000014.1, read as the reverse complement.
AGGAGCTCTGACGAGACCCGCTCATGGCAGACAACCACACACTGGCGAGACCTTATGCGCAGGCCGTTTTCGACCTGGCGCGAGAGGCTGGCGAGCTGGCGGGGTGGTCGGATTCTCTCGACATTGCCCGGCAATTGACGGCCGATGGCCGGGTCGCAAAGTATCTCGGCAACCCGGGCCTCTCCGACGAACAACGCCTGGAGTTCCTCACGGGGCTCTTCGGAAAGGCCGCGGCGAGCCTCCTCGACGGCGGCGACGAGAAGGGCAGGAACTTCCTGAAACTGCTCATCGAGAACGGGCGCGTCGGGGTGTTGCCCGAAATCGCCGAGCGCTTCGACGCCCTGCGGGCCGAGGTCGAAAACACGGTGGACGTCGTGGTTACGTCTGCGACGGCGCTGAGCGAGGCGCAGCAACAGGCGATCGTCGCCGCGCTGACGAAGAAGCTGGGGCGCGAAGTCCGGCTGGAAACAAGAGTTGATGAAAATCTTATCGGTGGTGCCGTGATCCGGGCCGGCGATGTCGTTATTGATGGATCATTGCGCGCCAGGCTGGACGGCCTGACAAACGCGCTGATCAACTGAAGAGGAACTGAAGATGGCACTCAAAGCTTCTGAAATCAGCCAGCTGATTAAAGAACGCATCGAGAATTTCGAGGCAAAGGCCGAAGCGCGCGACGTCGGCACGGTGGTATCGGTAACCGACGGCATCGTACGCATTCACGGCCTCGCCGATGCCCGTTACGGCGAAATGCTCGAATTCCCGGGCAACTCCTTCGGCATGGCGCTGAACCTGGAGCAGGATTCGGTCGGTGCCGTTGTCCTCGGTGACTACAAGCACATCTCCGAAGGCGACACCGTCAAGACGACGGGCCGTATTCTCGAGGTGCCGATCGGCCGGGGTCTGCTCGGCCGCGTCGTCGATGCCCTCGGCAACCCGATCGACGGCAAGGGGCCGATCAAGGCGGACGGCACGGCGCCACTCGAGAAGGTCGCGCCGGGGGTTATTCAGCGGCAGTCGGTATCGCAGCCGGTGCAGACCGGGCTGAAATCCATCGACTCGATGGTGCCGATCGGCCGCGGCCAGCGCGAGCTGATCATCGGCGACCGCCAGACCGGCAAGACCGCGCTTGCGATCGACACGATCATCAACCAGCGTGGTACCGGCATCAAGTGCATCTATGTCGCCATCGGCCAGAAAGCCTCGTCGATTGCGGGCGTGGTCCGCAAGCTCGAGGAAGAGGGCGCGATGGAGCACACCATCGTCGTCGCAGCCGCGGCCGCGGACAGTCCGTCGATGCAGTACATCGCGCCCTACGCGGGTTGCTCGATGGGCGAGTATTTCCTCGACCATGGTGAAGACGCGCTCATCATCTACGACGACCTGACGAAACAGGCCTGGGCGTATCGACAGGTGTCGCTGCTGCTCAGGCGTCCGCCGGGCCGTGAAGCCTACCCCGGTGACGTCTTCTACCTGCACTCACGCCTGCTCGAGCGTGCTGCGCGCGTCAACGCCGCGCATGTCGAAGAGGTGTCGGGCGGCAAGATCAAGGGCAAGACCGGATCGCTGACCGCACTGCCGATCATCGAGACGCAGGCCGGTGACGTGTCGGCATTCGTACCGACGAACGTCATCTCGATCACGGACGGCCAGATATTTCTCGAGACCGACCTGTTCAACGCCGGCATCCGGCCGGCTATCAATGCCGGCCTGTCGGTATCGCGTGTCGGTGGTGCCGCGCAGACGAAGATCATCAAGAAGCTCGGTGGCGGCGTGCGCCTCGCCCTCGCCCAGTATCGCGAGCTGGCAGCATTTGCACAGTTTGCCTCGGACCTCGACGCGGCGACGCGAGCCCAGCTCGAGCGCGGTCAGCGGGTCACGGAGCTCATGAAGCAGAAGCAGTATTCGCCGCTGTCGGTGGCCGAAATGGCGCTGTCGCTGTACGCGGTCAACGAAGGCTATCTCGACAAGATCGACGTCGACCATGTCGTCGACTACGAATCGGAGTTGCACGACTTCGCGAAGTCGAACTACGCGGCGGACCTCGACCGCATTAACGAGACCGGCGACTACAACGACGAGATCGAGGCGAGCCTCAAGACGATCTGCGACGCGTTTGCGGAGAAGGGCGCCTATTAATCGCGGCCGCAGGCCGCTCCTACAGGGGTGGCGACGTGGCGCAGGAGAGCCCCATGGGCGCGACGAACGACGATGGGAAATAAGCTAAATGCCAGGTGAAAAGGAAATACGCTCAAAAATCTCTTCTGTTAAGAACATGCAGAAGATCACGAGCGCGATGGAGAAGGTCGCCGCGTCGAAGATCCGCAAGGCCCAGCGGCAGATGGCAGAATCCCGCCCCTACGCCGAACGCATCCGCCGCGTGGTAGGACACCTGGCCCAGGCAAACGCCGAGGCGGGTCATCCGTTCCTGGTCGAGCGCGAGGTCAAGCGTGTCGGCATGATCGTCATCTCCACCGACCGTGGGCTTTGCGGCGGCCTGAACGCCAACCTGTTCAAGACCGTCATCGGCGAGATAGCGAAGTGGCAGGCCGAGGAAGTCGAGATCGACCTGGTCCTCGTCGGCGCCAAGGCCGTGCAGTTCTTCCGGCGCATGGGCGGCAACATCGTGGGAACGGCGACGCACCTCGGCGACCGGCCGACCATCAACGACCTGATCGGCTCGATCACGATCATGCTGAAGGCTTACGAAGAGGGAAAGATCGACCGGCTGTTCCTGGTCAGCAACGTTTTTTACAGCGCCATGAGTCAGAACCCCGAGGTTACGACGCTCCTGCCCGTCAGCGAGATCGATCTCGGCGACGAGCACCTGCAGGAGCACTGGGCGTACATTTACGAGCCGGAGGCCGGCGAACTGCTCGACAGTTTCCTGATGCGCTATATCGAGTCGCAGGTCTATCGCGGCGCGGTGGAGAACTTCGCCTGCGAGATGGCGGCCAAGATGGTGGCGATGAAATCGGCGACAGACAATGCCGGCGAGATCATCGACAAGCTGCAGCTCGACTACAACAAGGCGCGGCAGGCGGCCATTACCCAAGAGATTTCAGAAATTGTCGGCGGCGCTGCTGCCGTTTCAAGTTAAGGAAAAGCGATGAGCACTGGAACAACTGTGCAGATTATCGGCGCTGTCGTGGACGTAGCGTTCCCGGCAGGTCAGATCCCCAAGGTTTACGATGCACTCCTGATCGACGATGCGGACATAACGCTCGAAGTCCAGCAGCAACTCGGCGACGGCGTCGTGCGCACGATTGCGATGGGCTCCTCCGAGGGCCTGAAGCGTGGCATGCCGGTCACGAACACGGGGCAACCGATCACGGTTCCCGTCGGCGAGAAGACACTCGGCCGCATCATGGACGTGCTCGGCAACCCGATCGACAACGCCGGCCCGATTGGCGAAGAAATACGGCTGCCGATCCATCGGCCCGCGCCGAGCTACGAGGACCAGGCGGCAACGACCGAGGTGCTCGAGACGGGCATCAAGGTGATCGACCTGATCATGCCAATTGCCAAGGGCGGCAAGGTCGGCCTGTTCGGCGGCGCCGGCGTGGGCAAGACGGTCTGCCTGATGGAGCTGATTCGAAACATCGCCCACGAGCATGCCGGTTACTCGGTGTTCGCCGGGGTCGGCGAGCGTACGCGCGAAGGCAACGACTTCTACCACGAGATGACCGAGTCAAAAGTCATCGACAAGGTCTCGCTGGTCTACGGCCAGATGAACGAGCCGCCGGGCAACCGCCTGCGCGTGGCACTCACCGGCCTGACGATGGCCGAGGCGTTCCGTGACGAGGGCCGCGACGTCCTGATGTTCATCGATAACATCTACCGCTACACGCTGGCCGGCACCGAGGTATCCGCGCTGCTCGGCCGCATGCCGTCGGCCGTGGGCTACCAGCCGACGCTTGCCGAGGAGATGGGCGTGCTGCAGGAGCGCATCGCGTCCACCAAGACCGGCTCGATCACGTCGTTCCAGGCGGTTTACGTACCGGCAGACGACCTGACGGACCCGTCCCCGGCGACGACGTTCGCGCACCTCGACGCGACGCTCGTGCTGTCGCGCCAGATCGCCGAGCTGGGCATCTACCCGGCCGTGGATCCGCTCGACTCGACATCGCGAATCCTGGATCCGAACATCATCGGCCAGGAGCACTACGACTGCGCACGCGGCGTGCAGGCGGTACTGCAGCGCTACAAGGAGCTGCAGGACATCATCGCGATCCTCGGCATGGACGAGCTGTCCGAGGACGACAAGCTGCAGGTGAACCGCGCCCGCAAGATCCAGCGCTTCCTGTCGCAGCCGTTCTTCGTTGCCGAGGTGTTCACGAACTCGCCAGGCAAGTACGTTTCGCTGGCGGAGACGATTCGCGGCTTCAGCGGCATCGTCAACGGCGACTACGACCACATCCCGGAGCAGGCGTTCTACATGGCCGGTTCGATCGACGAGGTCGTGGAACGCGCGAAGGATTTCCAGTAGGAGCGGCCCATGGCCGCGGCCGCCGGGGAGAAACAGGACATATGGCTACCATTCGAGTCGACATCGTATCCGCCGAAGGCGAGATTCACTCAGGCGAAGCCGAGATGGTGTTCGCGCCGGCGAAAATGGGTGAGGTCGGCATCGCACCCCGCCACGCGCCGCTGCTGACCGTGCTGAAGCCGGGCGAGGTTCGCGTCCAGAAACCGGGCGGCCAGGAAGAGGCCTTCTACATCACGGGCGGCATGCTCGAGGTGCAGCCGCACCTGGTGACCGTGCTGGCCGACACTGCGCTGCGCGGCGACCAGCTCGACGAGGCTGCGGCGCTGGCGGCCCAGCAGGAGGCCGAGCGGGCGCTCGAAGGCGCCTCGCAGGAAACCGACCTCGCCCGGGCCATGGCCGAACTCGAGGAGGCCCGCGCGCGTTACCGCGCCGCACAGAAGCTGAAGGGCCGCCGTTAGTCGTTGCCGAGCGGGGACAGCGTCCCCAGCCTGTCGGTCAATTCGACCTGATTGCCATCGCCGTCGCGTAATGCCCGCGGCGGATCGAAGGTCTGCGTCAGCGGCGTCACGACGAGCATCGTGACCAGCGACGCGGCGAGGCCGACGAAGTCGGCAGGCAGATCCGGCGCAACGAACAAGGTCACCAGCCATGCGGCGATACCCACGGTCATGGCTGCAAGCGCGCCGGTGCGGTTCGCCCTTTGCCACCACACGCCGAGCACGAAGGGCACGATGATCGCGGCGAGCCCGAGCATGTTGGCGTTGACCATCAGGTCGTAGACGTCCCGAATGTTGATCGCGATGACGATCGCGATGCTGCCGAAGACCGGTATCGACAGCCGGGCTACATTAAGGCCCAGCCGCGGTGACGGGTCTTTCTTCACGAGCGGCAACACGTTCCTGGCGAGCAGGCTGGCGCAGGCCAGCAGCACGCTGTCGGCGGAGCTCATGATGGCGGCGAGCACCGCGCCGACGAAAAACGCGATCGCGACAGGATGCAGGTGCTCGAGCGCGAGCGCCGGCACCACCGCTTCCGGCGATGCGAGGCCGGGCATCGTCACGCTGCCGATCATGCCGAGAATCACGGGGATCATGCCGAAGAACAGGTAGCCGAGGCCGCCGAGGTAGAACGCGTTCTGCGCCACGCGCTCGGACCGGGCAGCCGAGACGCGCTGCACGAGGGACTGGGCGGAGATGTCGACGAGCCCGATAATCGTCCAGGCGCGCAGGTAGTTCAGCCAGGTCTCCCAGCTGTGTTCCCGCGGCAGCATCCTGAACGCGCCTTCGGGCAGCTGCGGGGCGATCGTGCCCCAGCCGCCGACATCGACGAGCACCACGATGAGCAGTATGACCAGGCCGGCAAAGACGATGATCATCTGCACGAAGTCCGTCATCGCAACGGCCCACATGCCGCCGATGGCCGTGTAGATGAAAATCACGAGCGCCCCGGCGACGATGCCCGCCTCCATCGGCAGCCCGGTCAGCTGTTCGGCGATCAGGCCGAAGGCGACCAGCATCGCGCCGACCCAGAGGATATTGGCGAACAGCTGGACCGCCGTGATGGCCATTGCCGCGACGGTGCCGAAGCGCTGCTCCATGAAGTCGGCGACGGTCATGATGCGCAGCCGTCGAAACAGCCGCGCGAAAAAGAGGCCGATGAGGATCAGCGCGAGCGCGCCGCCGAAAGGATCGGCAATCACGCCGAAAAGACCCTCGTCGTAGGCCGTGCCGGCGAAGCCCATGATTGCGACACCGCCGAACCAAGTGGCGATCACCGTTGTCGTCAACAGCCAGGTGGAAAGGCCGCGGCCGGCCACGATGAACTCGGCGACCGAATGCGTTTTGCCGGCGGCCAGGTAGCCGACGACAAGCATCGCCAGCATGTAGACGGAAACGCCGGTGAGGATCACGGCCTGCGTCGAGATGGCATGGGCTCCGCTGGAGGTCGGGGTTCAAGCCTAGCACCGAAAGCCATACCTGCCGCACACCAGCGCCACAATTGTTGCGGTATCATTCGCAGGCGAGGAAACAGGGAGTCTCCAGCTTGGGACTGAGCGTCATCATTCTTGCCGCGGGCCAGGGTACGCGCATGCGTTCGCGGCAGCCGAAAGTCCTGCAGCCCCTGGCCGGCAGGCCGCTGCTGGGCCACGTGCTCGATACGGCCGCCGCGCTGGCTGCGGACGATGTCTGCGTGGTGTACGGGCACGGCGGCGACGCCGTGCCGACGGCGTTCCCCGGCCCCGGGGTTCGCTGGGTGCTGCAGGCCGATCAGCTCGGCACCGGGCACGCGGTGCAGCAGGCGATGCTCAACACGCCCCATGGCAACCGGGTACTGATCCTGTTCGGGGATGTGCCGCTGCTGACCTCGGCCACGTTGCACCGGCTGCTGGATGGCACGCCGGCCGACGACCTGGCCGTGCTGACGGTGGATCTCGGGGACCCGGCCGGCTACGGCCGCATCGTCCGGGACGGCGGCAACGTCGCCGGCATCGTCGAGGAGCAGGACGCGACGGTGGAACAGCGGGCCATCCGGGAGATCAATACCGGGGTTATGGTGAGTCCGGGCGACAAGCTGCGCGCCTGGCTGGACAATCTGGGTAACGACAACGCGCAGGGCGAGTACTACCTGACAGACGTCATCGCGATGGCTGTCGGCGACGGCGTAACGGTGCACGGCGTCAAGGCCGTCAACTGGACAGAAGTTATGGGCATCAACGACAAGAAACAGCTGGCCGAAGCCGAGCGCGCGCTGCAGGCGCGGCGCGTCGAGCAACTGATGGCAGAGGGTGTCGGTTTCGCGGACCCGGCGCGAGTGGACATACGCGGCACTCTCACCTGCGGCAGCGATGTCTACATCGACGTGAATGCCCTGTTCGAGGGTGACGTAACGCTCGGCGACGGCGTGGTGATCGAGTCGAACAACGTGATTCGCGACAGCCGCATCGGCGCGGGCACCGTGATCCACTCCAACTGCCACATCGAGCAGTCGACGACCGGCGAGAACTGCGAGATCGGACCGTTCGCGCGGATGCGCCCGGGCGCGACGCTGGCCAACAACGTCAAGCTGGGTAACTTCGTCGAGGTCAAGAAGAGCACGATTGCCGACGGCAGCAAGGTGAACCACCTGACCTATATCGGCGACACCGAAATGGGCTCGGGCGTCAATGTCGGTGCCGGCACGATCACGTGCAATTACGACGGCGCCAACAAGCACAAGACGACGATCGGCGACGGGGCGTTCATCGGCTCGGGGGTCAATCTCGTGGCGCCGGTGGAGGTCGGCAAGGGCGCGACGATCGGCGCGGGCTCGACGATCACCAAGCCGGCCCCCGATGACAAGCTGACGCTCGAGCGAGCGAAGCAAATGACGATCGAGGGCTGGAAGAAGCCCACGAAAAAGACTTGATTTATCAGTAAGTAACGGACTACGGAGAGACCAGGCAGATGTGTGGAATAGTCGGCGCGATAGCCGAAAGGAACGTCGTCCCCATCCTGATCGAGGGGCTGCGCAGGCTCGAGTACCGGGGCTATGATTCGGCCGGTATCGCCGTGCTCGACGACGGCGAGGTCCGGCGCCTGCGCCGGGTCGGCAAGGTGCAGGAACTCGCAGACGCGCTGGAGGAAACTCCCCTGCGCGGCACGCAGGGCATCTCGCACACGCGCTGGGCGACGCACGGCATACCCAACGAGCCGAATGCTCACCCGCACATGTCCGGCGACGTCGTCGCGATCGTGCACAACGGCATCATCGAGAATTACGAGGAGCTGCGCAACGAACTCAAGGCGTCGGGCTACGAATTCGCGACCGATACCGACACCGAGGTCGTCGTGCACCGGATCGCCGAGCACCTGGCCGCGTCCGGCGACCTTACGCAGGCCGTCAGGGACACGGTCGCGGAGCTCGAGGGCGCCTACGCACTGGTCGTCATGAGCCGCAGCGACCCGGGTAAACTCGTGCTGGCCCGGCAGGGCTGCCCGGTCGTCATCGGCCATGGCATCGACGAAAATTTCGTCGCGTCCGACGTTGCGGCGCTGCTGCCGGTTACGCGCCGCTTCAGCTTCCTCGAGGAGGGCGACGTCGCGCTCGTCGAGCGGACCAAGATCAGTATCTGGGATGCCGACGGCAACCCGGTCGAACGCCCCGAGAAGGAAAGTGAACTCAGTGCGGACGCCGCCGAGCGCGGCGAGTTCCGGCACTACATGCAGAAGGAAATTCACGAGCAGGCGCAGGCCGTTGCGCGCACGCTGAACGAGCGCATCGCGAACGGCAAGGTGCTGGACGCCGCGTTCGGGCCGAAGGCGAACCAGGTCCTCGACCAGACCCGGGGCGTCCACATCGTCGCCTGCGGCACCAGCTACCATGCCGGCCTTGTCGCGCGCTACTGGATCGAGGAACTCTGCCGCCTGCCCTGCACCGTCGAGATCGCGAGCGAGTACCGGTACCGGTCGCCGGTCGTACCCGAGGGCACGCTGTTCGTCACGATCTCGCAGTCCGGCGAGACGGCCGACACGCTGGCCGCCGTACGCGCCGCGAAGGAAATGGGCTACCTGTCGACGCTGACGATCTGCAATGCGCCGGAGAGCTCGATGGTCCGCGAGTCGGACCTTGTCATGATGACCCACGCGGGCCCGGAGATCGGCGTCGCCTCGACCAAGGCGTTTACGACCCAGCTTGCCGCGCTGGCGCTGCTGACGATTTCGCTGGCGCGCCGCACGGGGCTCGAGCCGCGCCAGGAGAAGGCGCTGGTCGCCCAGCTCGCGGAGCTGCCCGGCCTCATCGCGCAGGTGCTGGAGCTCGACTCGGCCATCGAGTCGCTCGCGGAGCACTTCGCGGACAAGCATCACGCGCTGTTCCTCGGCCGCGGTGTGCAGAACCCGATCGCGATGGAAGGGGCGCTGAAGCTCAAGGAAATCTCGTACATCCATGCCGAGGCCTACGCGGCCGGCGAGCTCAAGCACGGACCGCTGGCGCTGGTCGACGAGGACATGCCGGTCGTCGCCGTGGCGCCGGACGATCGCCTGCTGGAAAAGCTGAAGAGCAACCTGCAGGAAGTCCGCGCCCGCGGCGGCGAACTCTACGTGTTCGCCGACCCGCGCGTGCAGTTCGGCGACCGTGTCGGGATCCACACGATGTGCATGCCGGCGCAGATCCAGGACTTCCAGGCGCCGATACTGTACACGATACCGCTGCAGCTGCTCGCTTACCACGTCGCGGTCCTCAAGGGCACGGACGTCGACCAGCCCCGCAACCTCGCGAAATCGGTGACGGTGGAGTAGCCCCGCTGCACAGGGCTTGCGGCGGTGTAGCACAACCGAACGCTGCCCCGGTTGCGCTGCACGAGAAGCGAGGCTCCAGGCGGGTGGCGGCATACCACGAAGTCGGTTATAAGTTCGAAGGGTTCTGGGACGTCCACTGGCATGAGAGGGACCTGTCGCAATGAGTGATGAAATAACGCGGCTGACGGCGAGCGAACTCGAGCAAGGGCTCGATCACATCCTGGCCTCGCCGACCGATGCCGGCACGCTGGAGCTGGTGGTCAAGCGCCCGGCTGTCGACGAGCGTGAGGTGCTCGAGGAGGGCTTTCTCGATGTAGGGCAGGGCCTGGTCGGCGACAACTGGCTGGAGCGAGGCAGCCACCAGAGGCCGGGCGCCGCGGCCGACCCGGAGATGCAACTCAACATCATGAACGCGCGGGTCGCCAGCCTCGTGGCCGTTGATCCGGAGCGGCGCGCGCTGGCGGGCGACCAGCTTTACGTCGATCTCGACCTCAGCAGCGACAACCTCCCTCCCGGCACGCGCCTGGCAGTCGGCGAGGCCGTCATCGAGGTCACGGAGCCGCCGCACACGGGCTGCAAGAAGTTTGCTGCCCGCTTCGGTGTCGAGGCGATGGTGTTCGTCAACTCGGGCCTCGGCAAAGCAAAAAACTTTCGCGGCATCAACGCCAGGGTCATCACGTCGGGTGCTGTTCGTGTCGGTGACCGAATCAGCAAACTGGAGCCTTGATGTGACCCACGCTGCCCGCGCCGCCTTGCTGGCTGCCGTTTCGATTCTCGTCGCATGCGGCTCGATGGCCTACGACCGCGACGAAGGTGCCGACGCGTTTCGCGCGGCATCGGTTTCATGGGTCGGCGCGCAACTGGATGAAATGATCGCGGTGTGGGGCGAGCCCTCGGGGCGGGTCGTCGAACCGGCCGGAGGGCGCAGTGGTGTCGTGCGGTGGCGCTCCACGCGTTCCGCCGGCAACGCGACCCAGGCTGTCGCCGGCCATCGCTGTATCGTGGCCGCCCGCCACGGGCTGGACGGGACGATCCTGCGGGTCGATACGATCTCGCACAACCGTGACAAGCGTTATGCCGAGGTCCTCGATCAACTCGCACGGCCAGGATCATAGCCGCCAACAGGCCGCCGGCGCATACCGTGACCGACAAGAAGATCCGCAGCATCGCGCGCATGCGCAAGAAACACACGCCGGGCAGGCCGACCGAGGCGAGCCCGGGCGACGGGCGGCGCCTGGTCGAGGCGCAATCGTTCCGCGATGGCCTCGTCGCGAGCCTCATCGCCATTGTCCTGTTCAGCATTCTCTGGGCGATGTTGTCGACGCTGCTGAACCGCATATTTCCGTGGATGACGCTGGTTCTGGGCATCGCCGTCGGCCTGGTCATTCGCCGCGCGGGCCGCGGGCTGGACTGGCGCTTCCCCGTCCTGGGGGCCGTCATGGCGCTGATCGGTTCGTTGGCCGGCAACGTCGTCGTTGCGGCGGCGTTCACCGCACGCGTGCTGGAGACCAGCACCCTCACCGTGCTGCGGGCGGTGACGTCGATGACCTGGCCGGTCTTCTTCAGTGAGGCGATGACGCCCGCCGACTTTGCCTATGCGCTGATCGCAGCCGGCCTGGCGGCGTTCTACGCGAACCGCCGCTTGACCCGCGCGGAGTACCTGGCGCTGCGCCTGTGGAAGGAGCAGCAGGGGCCGGGCGCCTAGACCGGCATCAGCAGCGTATCGATCTCGGTGATCTTGCCGCTCAGCGACTGGAGCTGGCGGCGCACGAGGTACTCGAGTTCGTTAACGGCGTTGACGATACCCAGGAAGTAGGGCGGCTGCCGACGCAACAACGACCAGTTGCCGCTCTCGATGATGCGAACGAGGTGATTGATGTTGGTCGTGATCGCGTCGATGTACGGGTTCTGGCCGTCGTACAGCACCTCGATGTACCGATAGACGCGGTTGAACTTGCGATGCAGCCGGTCGCGCATGACGTGCTGGTAAAAGACCGGTGTCTTCTTCAGCAGGTCGAGCCCGGACTTGTAGCGCACCATGTATTCGCCCGGCGTGGCATTTTCGATTGCGACACCGCCCACGACGAATTCCTTGTACAACCGGTCCCGGCATTTCTCGAGGTAACAACGGTCTGCCATCTGCGCGATCATGTCCGCCGTGCCGATAAGGTGGCCGCTGATGATGTCGCGAGGATCTTCCAGCTCGATCTTGTCGAGGTCGAGTTCGTAGCCGGTGAAGTGAACGATCATGCTGCTGACAGCGACATCGCGCGACAGGCCGATCTCGGGAAGGTAGCGGCGCAGGAAATCCGCGCTGCGCGAAACATGGTAGAGCGTGAACTCGGCGCCGTTGGCGAACTCGGCATCCCGCTCGATATGCCGAATATAGCCCGCATCGTGGAACAGCGAGGTGATGATCGCCATCTGGGCGCGGTGAGCGCCAAGGCGGTCGGCGGGCTCGACGCTGCGCTCGTAGCCGGCAATCAGCCGCGCCAGCGCCAGCGTCATGTCGAGCGTGTGCTGGACGTCATGGTAGGTGGTGTCGCAGCCGCGATAGCCCGGGTAGCGGCCGGTGAACAGGCGTTCGAAGTCGTAGAAAGCGAGCCAGAGCTTGTCGAACGTTGCGCCGGGAAACGTCTCGCTGTACAGCTCGTGTACGGCATTGCGCACCATGGCAGGATTGGACACCTGCACGGTGTTGGTCACGTCGTAATCGTTACGGCGGTCCTGGGACATGATTCTTTTCTTGTTCTTGTTCGCCCCCGGACCGGCAGGCACGCCGTGGCTGCTGGCAGTCAATCGCGTTCCCCCGGCCCGATGTTATAGCTTTGCATCATACACGGCGCAGCTGCCGCCGGCGGCGCGAAATGCCGCAATATGTCACGTTCCGTCGGGCGGCTTCGGCCTGTCAGGGCTCGAACTCCGCGATGACCGGCGCATGATCGGAAGGCCTGTCCCAGGCCCGCGGCTCCTTGTCAACATAACTCGCCGTGCAGCGCGAGGTCATGGCAGCGCTCGTCAGGATGAGGTCGATGCGCAGGCCGGCATTGCGGCGGAAACCCGCGGCGCGATAGTCCCACCAGCTGAAAGTTTTCTCGGGTTGTTCGAACTCGCGAAACACGTCCGTCAGCCCGAGGTCCAGCAGTTCGCCCAGCGCCTGGCGCTCGAGCGGGCTGCAGAGAATTGCGTCGCCCCATTTCTCGGCGTCATAGACGTCCTCATCCGCCGGCGCGATGTTGAAGTCGCCGAGCACGACGAGCCGCTCGTGACGCCCCAGCTCCTCACGGAGATAGTCGCGCAGGGTGGCGAGCCAGCCGAGCTTGTATTCGTACTTCTCGGACCCGACTGCCTGGCCGTTGGGCACGTACAGGTTGACGACGCGAACCCCGTCGATCGTCGTTGCGAGGACGCGACGCTGCGGGTCGTCGAGGTCCGGCAGCTCCAGGACGGGGTCTTCAGGGGTGCTGCGCGAGATGACGGCGACCCCGTTGTAGGTCTTCTGGCCGTTGGCGAGCGACTCGTAGCCGGCCTCGCGCAGGTCTGCTGCAGGAAAGGCCTCGGTAAGCTGCTTGATTTCCTGCAGGACGAGCACGTCGGGGCCGGTCGCGGCGAGCCACTCCAGCACATGGGGCAGGCGCACCTTCATGGAGTTGACGTTCCACGTCGCTATTTTCATGAGCTGATTCCGGAGAGCCTGAGGAGCGCGTCGATCTCGGGTTTGCGGCCCCGGAAAGCGACGAACGCGTCCATGATATCCCGGCTGCCGCCCACTTCGAGTATCTCCGTGCGAAAACGCAACGCCGTGTCCCGATCGAAGATGCCGGTTTCCTCGAAGGCGCCGAAGGCGTCGGCGGCGAGAACCTCGGCCCACTTGTAGCTGTAGTAGCCGGCCGCGTAGCCGCCGGCGAAAATATGCGAAAAGCTGTGCGGCAGCCGGTTGTAGTCGGGATGCCGGATGATGCCGACCTCGTCGCGGACTGCGGCAAGCGTCTCGAGGACCTGCGACCCCTGGCCGGGGTCGTACTCGGCGTGCAGCCGGAAGTCGAACAACGCGAACTCGAGCTGCCGCATCATCGCGAGAGCCGCGCCGGCATGCCGGCTATCCTCAAGCCGGTCGAACAACGCGCGCGGCAGCGGGTCGCCGTAGGCGACGTGCGACGAGCACCGCGTCAGCACCTCGAAGTTCCACGCGAAGTTCTCCATGAACTGGCTGGGCAGCTCGACCGCGTCCCAGGGTACGCCGTTGATGCCCGCGATGCTGGGGTAATCGATTCGCGTCAGCAGGTGGTGCAGCATGTGGCCGAACTCGTGGAACAGGGTCACGACGTCCTCGTGATTGAGCAACGAACGATGCCGGCTGTCGTCCGGCGGCGGGAAATTGCAGACGAGATAGCCGACCGGCAGGGCGCTGCGGCCGTTCAGGTGCTTGCGAATCACGCACTCGTCCACCCAGGCGCCGCCGCGCTTGCCGCTGCGCGCGAAGAGATCCGTGTAGAAGCCGCCGATCTCGTCGCCGTCCGCATTCTGCACGGTGTAGTAGCGCACGTCGTCATGCCAGGCGGGCAGGCCCTCGCGTTGCTGCAGGCTCACGCCGTACAGCTGCTCCGCGAGGTCAAAAAGACCGGCGATGACGGTGTCGACCGGGAAATACTGCCGCAGCTCCTCGTTCGAAATCGAATGCTTGTCCTGCTTGAGTTTCTCGAGCCAGTAAGCGGCATCCCAGGCCGCGATCGGCGCGCCCGCGAGCTCGGCGAGCTCGGCGAGTTCGGCTTGTGCCGCGGCTCGCGAGCGCCTGGCCAGGTCCGTCAGGAACCCGGTGACCTCTGCCGGCGACGCGGCCATCTTCGTTGCGAGCGAGTACTCGGCAAAGTTGTCGAAGCCGACGAGCCGGGCAGCTTCGAAGCGCAATGCCAGGATCCTGTCTATGTTCGCCGAATTGTCCCAGGCGGGATCGGCGCCCAGGTCCGAGCCCCGCGTGACCCAGGCCTTGTACAGCGCTTCGCGCAGGCTGCGATTTTCGGCATGACGCATCACCGCGTCATAGGTCGGGTAGTCCAGCGTCAGCAGCCAGCCCTGGCGGTCCCGCTTGCGAGCCTCGGCCGCGGCGCGCGCGACGGCCTGCGCAGGCATGCCGGCAAGCTCCGCCTCGCTCTCGACCGGCAGGCTCCAGGCATCGGAAGCATCCTGCACGTTGTGCTCGAACGCGGCCTGGGTTGTCGCCAGTTCCTGCATGATCGCCTTGAAGCGGGCCTTCGCGTCCGCGGGCAGGTCGACGCCGGACAGGTGGAAATCACGCAGGGCCTGGCGGACGACGCTCTTCTGGGCCGCCGTAGCATCCTCGCCGAGCCGGGCTTCGACGGTCGCGTAGGCTTTCTGCAGGGCCGCGTTCTGGCCCAGCTCCGTCGCGTGCTCGGTCAGCAGCGGCAACGCCTCGTTGTAAGCCTCTCGCCACTCACGCGATCCCAGGACGCCCTGCAGGTGGCTGACCGGCGACCAGGCCCGCGAGAGCTCGTGTTCCATGTCCTCGACCCGGGCGACGAGGCTGTCGAAGCTCCAGGCCGACTCGTTGTCGAGCAGGTCGGCGAGATTTTGCCGATGTGCTGCGATAAGCTCGCTGACCGCGGGGACGACATGCTCGGGAGCAATTTCACCGAAGCGCGGCAATGACGAGGTATCGAGGAGCGGGTTTGACATTCGGGAGACTGATATGCTTTTCGGTCGCAGGATGTTAGCAAAGGATCGACGTTGAACGAAAAATTCGATGTGCTCGTAATAGGTGGCGGCAGCGGCGGCATAGCCCATGCACGCCAAGCAGCAGAATTTGGTGCCCGGGTCGCGGTTATCGAGTCGGGCAGGCTCGGTGGTACCTGTGTCAATGTCGGCTGCGTCCCGAAAAAGGTCATGTGGTATGCGGCGGCGCAGGCGCATCATTTCGAACATGCAGCCGACTACGGTTTCGATATCGAAGTCAGGGGTCACAACTGGGCCGCCATTAAGGAAAAGCGTGATGCATACATCGCGCGTCTGAACGGCATCTATGAGAGGAATCTCGACAACAGCGGTGTAACCCACATTTCCGCTTATGCCAGCTTCGTCGATGCGCATACCGTTGCTGTTGGTGACGAGCATATCGAGGCCGACCGCATTGTCATCGCGACGGGAGGACGTCCGGCCATTCCGGCCATTCCGGGCGCCGAGCTCGGCATCACCTCGGATGATTTCTTTGCACTCGAGGAGCGGCCGCAGCGCGTTCTTATCGCGGGCAGCGGCTACATCGCTGTCGAACTGGCCGGTGTCTTCAACACACTGGGCAGCGATGTTCAGCTCGTGGTGCGCAAGGACGGCATCCTTCGGGATTTCGACACCATGCTCGGCGAGAACCTCATGGAGTGCATGGAAAAATACGGTATTGAGATCGAAACGCGCTTTGTTCCGGCAGCCGTTGAGCCGGTTGACGGCGGCCTCATCGTGCATGCAGAGGACGGACGCAGTTTCGGCCCCGTGGACAGCGTACTCTGGGCGATCGGCCGCGAGCCGAACACGGCCGGGCTCGCGCTCGAGAATGCCGGTATCCGGATGGATGCACGTGGCTTTATCCCGACCGACAAGTGGCAGCAGACCAACGTCGAGCACATCTTCGCCCTGGGCGACGTAACGGGGCGCGCTGCGCTGACGCCCGTTGCAATTGCGGCCGGCCGGCGACTCGCCGACCGCCTCGACGGGGGGATGGAAGGCCGCCATCTCGATTACGACCTGATCCCGACCGTGATTTTCAGTCATCCGGTGATCGGCACCGTCGGCCTTACCGAGGCCGAAGCGAATGAGAAGTACGGTGATGCCGTGACAATCTACTGGTCGAACTTCATTCCCATGTACTACGCGCTCGGAGTGAAGAAGCAGCGCTCGATCATGAAGCTCATTACGGTTGGCGAGGACGAGCGTATCGTCGGCTGCCACATCATCGGCGAAGGTGCGGACGAGATGCTGCAGGGTTTCGCGGTGGCGATTCGGATGGGTGCGACGAAGCAGGATTTCGACGACACGGTCGCCATACACCCCACGAACGCCGAAGAGCTCGTGACTATGCGGTGATCTGCATCTGCTTCAGGACGGGCGCGGTGTCCGGGCGCACGCCACGCCAGATGCGAAACGACTCGGCGGCCTGCTCGACGAGCATGCCCCAGCCCATCACGCTCCTTGCCGCGCCGTGCTCGCGCGCCCAGATGCTGAACGGTGTCGGCTTCAGACCGTAGGAAAGGTCGTAGCAGAACGTGTCCTTCGATACGGCGGCTTCGGGGTACGGCGGTGTCTCGCCGTGCACACCGGCCGACGTCGCGTTGATGACGAGGTTGTACGGATCCGATACGGGCACGACGTTGAAGCGGCACGCGCTGACGGGCCCGAAGCCCTGGAACTGTTCCACCAGTGCCTGCGCCTTGTCGAGCGTGCGGTTGGCGATCCGCAGTGAGCGCGGCTGCATTTCCAGCAGTGGTCCGACGATGCCGCGCGTCGCTCCGCCGGCGCCGAGGATCAGGATGTTGGCATCTTCGAGCTCGATGCCGAGGTTCACGTCGAGATCTCTCAGCAAGCCAATGCCGTCGGTGTTGTCGCCGTACATTTCCGAACCGCGAAAATCGATCGTGTTGACTGCGGCGGCGGTCGCGGCGCGTTCTGAAAGGTGATCGACAAGGCGTGCGACGGCGGCCTTGTGCGGCACCGTGATGTTGAGCCCCTTGCCCCCCGTGCGCTGGAACTGCCGGATCGCCTGTTCCAGCTTGTCCGGTGCAACCTGCAGCAGCTCGTACTGCATTTGTTGCCCGGTCTGCAGTGCGAAGAGGCGGTGGATAACGGGTGAGCGGCTGTGGGAAACGGGATAGCCCATCACCCCATAGCGATCGAGCACCACCGTGTCGCTCATTCGTTCAGCCAGCCGGCGGCAACGATCGAGAAATAGGAAAGTACCGCGCTCGCCCCGGCGCGCTTGATGCACAGCAAGGCCTCGAGAACCGCGGCGCGCTCGTCGAGCCAGCCGTTAGCCGCGGCCGCTTTCAGCATCGCGTACTCACCGCTTACCTGGTAGGCGAAGGTCGGCACCCCGTAGGTGTCGCGGACCCGGCGGACGATGTCGAGGTAGGGCATCGCCGGCTTGACCATGACCATGTCGGCGCCCTCGCCGATGTCGAGACCGACTTCCCGCAGCGCCTCGTCCGTATTGGCGGGCGCCATCTGGTAGGTCGATTTGTCGCCGCCGCCGAGATTTGCCGCGGAGCCGACGGCATCACGAAACGGGCCGTAGTAGCAGGAGGCGTACTTGGCGGCATACGCGAGAATGGCCGTGTTGACGTGCCCTGCGGATTCCAGCGCCGTTCGAATGGCGCCGATGCGACCGTCCATCATGTCCGAGGGCGCGACGATGTCTGCGCCCGAATCGGCGTGGGACACGGCCTGCCGGACCAGCATGTCGACAGTCACATCGTTCAGCACGTATCCCGCCTCGTCGATGATGCCGTCCTGGCCGTGGGTCGTGTAGGGGTCGAGCGCCACGTCGGTAATGACCGCAAGGTCCGGGTACTTGTCCTTGATGGCGCGCACCGTCGTCTGGACCAGCCCCGAGGGATTGGCGCATTCCGCGCCGTCGAGGCTCTTCTTGTCGGCGTCGATGACCGGGAACAGCGCGACCGCGGGGATGCCGAGCTTTACGGCGAGGCCGAGTTCGTCGAGCAGCTTGTCGACGCTCTTGCGCTCGATGCCCGGCATCGAGGGCACCGCTTCGGTGCGGCCCTTGCCGTCGAGCACGAAAACGGGGTAAATAAGGTCGTCGGCGCTGAGGCGGGTTTCGGCGACCAGCCGACGCAGTGCGGCGGTCCTGCGGCTGCGCCGCAGGCGAATTCGGGGGAACTGGCCGGGGCCTGAGTCACTCATACCTGGTCGATATAAACACAATATCTTTCGATTTTCCCTATATTTAGGAAAGGAATCCATGCCTTCACGGCAGATTTCGGGGGAATCGGTAATAAATCTTCGACGGGACGGGTCTTCTCGCTATGCATAGCAACAATGCCGCCGCAGATCGGCGTCAGAGGTTTGATGAGCTAGTGGGTGACTACCACCAGGACATATATCGCTACGCCGCCTGGCTCAGCCGGGACCGGGCTGTCGCAGACGATGTCGTGCAGGAGGCGTTGCTGAGGGCGTGGAAGTCGCTGGACTCGTTGCGCGCCGACAGCTCGGCGAAGCAGTGGCTGCTGACGATAGTGCGGCGCGAGAACGCACGCTACTTCGAGCGCAAGCGGCTGGAGACGGTGGATATCGACAACCTGACCCCGTCCCAGACCGCGCTGCTGGCGACGACCGATGACCGGGAACTCGATGACATGCGTAAGGCTATCTACGGGCTCGATGACGATTACCGTGAACCGCTCGTGCTGCAGGTCCTGATGGGTTACAGCACGCAGGAGATAGCCGAGCAGATGGGGCTGAAGCAAGCTGCGGTGCTGACGCGGCTCCACCGCGCGAGGGCCAGGCTCAAGGAAATGATGGCAACGGATGAATTGTGAAGACTACAGGCAGGCTTTAGGCGCCGACCCGAACTACGACGGCGGGACTGCGCACCTTCGCGACTGCGCGGCGTGCCGCGACTATCGTGGCGGCATGCAGGTGCTCGAGGCCCGGATCGGCCAGGCGCTGGCAATCGACGTGCCCGCGGTGAGCGTGCCCGAGCTTCCCGATGTGGACGCCGGCACCGTCGTTGCGCTGCACCGGCGCCGGCCCGCAGCGCCGGCCTGGTTCGCGATGGCTGCGACAGTCGCGATTGCGGCGATTCTCGGCTTCCG
The DNA here is from genome assembly GCA_041572475.1 of Woeseiaceae bacterium. Lineage (GTDB taxonomy): Bacteria > Pseudomonadota > Gammaproteobacteria > Steroidobacterales > Woeseiaceae > UBA1847. The sequence continues at coordinate 8,574 of JBFFSI010000014.1, read as the reverse complement.
CATGTTCGGCGCGGGCGTTCAATACGAGTCGCTGGCGGACGAGGTGCTCGCTCATCTCGATCACGAGCCGGCGGCACTGCGAGTGACCGACGTGGCCATCAGCGACGACCGGCTGCTTTCGGTGGTGCCGGCGGGCGTCGCGAACCTGGATCACGGCGCGGGGCTCATCACTTACGCCCAGACCTGCATCATCAACGGCAAGAAGGTTCCCCACCTGGTCATCCAGGGGACGGCGGGCCCGATTACGGTGCTGCTGATGCCGGAAGAGCGGGTCGATGAGGCCGTGCAGCTGGCCGGCAGTAATGTCAACGGCGTCATCCTGCCGGTCGGCAACGGCAGCATCGCGATTATCGGTGCTGGCGGCGAGAGGCTGGACACGGTCCAGCAGGAATTATTGCAATCGGTAACGTGGACGACCTGAGGTTCACGTCGCCAAAACACTGCCCAGGCATGGGCAATACAACCCTTGTAGGAGGATAGAAAATGTCTGAAAAGAAAGTTGTTAGGCCCGTTGCGCTGGCGGTAGGTGCTGCACTTGCAGGTTCGTTCGCCCTGGGTTCGAGCATTGCAAGTGCAGATACACTCGAGAGTCCGTTCGCGATGTCCACCTTGAGTGCCGGCTACATGCTCGGCACGGGCGAAGGTTCCTGCGGCGGCGACAAGGAAGACAAGGGCGAAGGCGCTTGCGGTGAGGGCTCCTGCGGCGGCGACAAGGAAGGCGAAGGCGCTTGCGGTGAAGGCTCCTGTGGTGGTGACAAGGAAGGCGAAGGCGCTTGCGGTGAAGGCTCCTGCGGCGGCGACAAAGAAGGCGAAGGTGCTTGCGGTGAGAAAGAAGGCGAAGGCGCCTGCGGCGAGGGGTCTTGCGGAAACGACAAAGACTAAGCAAGTGCCTCGACGAGAAAACGAAGCCCGCGCGACGCGCGGGCTTTTTTTTGCCATTCGGCCGCCATTTGCCGGCTTATGTGCGCACAGGCGGCGTGATAGATTGAAATGCAACGCCGGAAAGGAAAAGTCCATGGTCAAATCCGTAACCCGATGCAGATGGGCCGAGGGCGCCAGCGACGTCTATATCGACTACCACGACACCGAGTGGGGCGTGCCGGTTACCGATGACCGGGTGCAGTTCGAGTTCCTGATCCTGGAGGGGGCGCAGGCCGGACTCAGCTGGTCGACGATACTCAAAAAGCGCAAGGGCTACCGCAAGGCGTTCGCGGATTTCGATCCGCAGAAAGTCGCCCGGTTTACTCGCAAGCGCGTGGACCGCCTGTTGCAGGACCCGGGTATCGTTCGCAACCGGCTAAAGGTCCAGGCGGCCGTCACCAACGCGCAGGCATTCCTTGCCGTGCAGGAGGCGTTCGGGAGCTTCAGCGACTACATCTGGGGGTTCGTGGACGGCCGCCCGATCCAGAACCGCTTCCGCGGCGACGGCGACGTGCCCGCCACTTCGGCCGAGTCCGACGCCATCAGCAGAGACCTGAAGAAACGCGGCTTCAAGTTCGTCGGCAGCACGATCGTCTATGCGCATATGCAGGCAACGGGCCTGGTCAACGATCATGTCGTCGGCTGCTTTCGCTACAAGCCTTGCGCCGACCTCGCGAAGCAGATCTGCTGAGGCTTGCATTTGCATAGGCCGCGGCGGATCATCGGCGGCTCCTGCGTATAACAACAACAGCAGGGAGACTGGAAATGACCGACTTCGTCGACGACAAGCCGACCACCTCGTTCTGGGTATTCAGCGGCGCCGCCCTGGTCTGGAACCTGATCGGGCTGGTCTTCTATTACGGCCAGGTCACGATGGCGCCAGAGACGGCCGCCACCCTGACCGCCGCGCAACAGGAGTTTTTTGCAACCACCCCGACCTGGGCAACGGCTGCACATGCCATCGGGGTCACGGCGGGCGTGCTCGGCAGCCTGCTGCTGCTGTTTCGCAAGGCGCTGGCCACACCGGTGTTCGCCCTGTCGCTGCTCGGCGTGCTCGCACAGGACCTGCACGCGTTCGTCCTCAGTGATGCGCTCGAGGTCTTCGGCGGCGCCAATGCGCTGATTCTGCCGGCCGTCGTGCTCGTCGTTGCGGTCGCGCTGGTCTGGTATTCAAACAGCTCGAAACAAAAGGGCTGGCTGTCCTAATTGCCGATCCGTATTACCGTGATGGCCGCGAGGCCGTTCGGCGTGTTGTGCGAAATACCGCCGAGATAAATCGTATTCGGCAAGAGCCCGAACCAGTTGACGGTCACCTCGTCGGTCGTGCCGGCGTTGACGAACCCGGGACCCGACGCGGTCATGTTGCCCTGGTTGTCGTTCAGACCGAACGACCAGGCCAGCAGCTGGTAGTTGGCGCCCGCTCCGCCCGAGAAATCGTCGGTCCGGAAACCGTGAACCAGCACGGCGTAGCGCCCGCCGGCCGGCAGCAGCACATTGAACTCTTCATCTGACGTCGGCTCCCCGCTCTGGCCGATCTTGCTGCAGTTGATGAGGTCGGCACAGTAGTAGACGTACATGTCGAGGTCGTCGTTGCCGTCGGTCAGCGCATCGAACAACGCGAAGCGCAGGTACGCCTCGTTGGACGGCACGTCGATGAGGTGCGCCGTGACGCCGTCGGTAAACCGGAACGTGAATGTCTTCGAAGAATCGTTGTCGACCTGGCCGCTGATGATCAGCGGCAGCCGCAGGCCATGTACGCCCGGCGTGTAGGCGCCCGTGTAACCGAACTCGACCGGGAAGCTGAACGAGCCGCTCTCGCCCAGCGCCGTGATCTCCGCCGGGGCCGTGACCGTTACCGGCCGTATCGCGAGGGCGCTGTAGACGGATTGCTCGCCGCTCGTCCACTCCAGCGAGCCGAAGCGCCAGGTATCGAGCGGGCCGGATTCGACGCTGACGGTGACATCGAACTCCGCCGACTCGCCGGGGCCCAGCGCCAGCGTCGGCGGAAACACCGTGACGCCGATACCGGGTGGCGGCGCCACGGTTGCGACGTAGGACCGGGCCTGGTCGCTGACGTTGCTGACGCGGCGCGTCACGGTGCGCTCGTTGGCGAGGCGCGCCACCGCGATTGACGGCTGATTGAGATCGGCGGCGGCGAAGGAGTAGCCGGCGCCGGCGAGTTCGTTGCAGCGCGCGTCCGACAGGAGCGGCGAGTCGGTGCCGCAGGCGAACGCGTCGTATTCGTCGCCCGTAACGTCGTAGACGAGGCCCGGGCTCAGCGCATCATTGGGCACGATGTGTCCGGCGCCGAAGTCCAGCGGCGTCGCGGGCGTCTCGCCGTCGGCGAGCGTCACCGATTGGCGCGCCGTGGTCATCAGCGCTGACTTGAGTGCCGACGGCGGCCACTCCGGGTGCGCCTGCATCAGCAGCGCCGCGACGCCGGAGATATGCGGTGTCGACATCGACGTGCCGGAAAGGAACGCGTACTTCTCGCCCGGCGTCGCGTTGACAGCCTCGGGCGTGTACCCGGCAATGATGTTGATGCCGGGCGCGGTGACGTCGGGCTTCAGGATGTCGGCTACCGGTCCAGGGCCACGCGCCGAGAAGCTGCCCATCGCGTTGCCGCGTTCGCTCTCGGTGAGCAACAGGCCGGCCTCGAGCCGCGCCGCGACTACCGCGTCGGCGTCGAGTTCGTCGAGGATGAGGTCGCCGTCCGCCTGGCCGATCATGACCGCCGGGATGTCGACGAGTTCCGCGTCGCCGTTCATGACGATCGGGTTGCCGGCGATGTTGTAGACGATCACGGCGCTCGCCCCCGCGCCCTCGGCGTGTTCGATCTTCAGGTCGAACTGGCAGCCACCGCGCTGAATGAGCGCAATCTTGCCGGTGAGCTCCGAGCTGTTGACCGGCGGCTGGCAGGCATCGGACGTCGTACCCGGCGCGCCGCCGTCCAGCGTGTCGTCTTCGTCGTCGACAAGCACGACATCCGCCTCGATCGGTCCGCGCTCGGCGAGCGAGGGCGTGAAGTTGGCTTCCTTCATCGCGATCTTGCCGGCTATCGAGGTGGGCGCAGTGAGCTCGATAGCTTCCGTCGATACCTCACCCTCCCGACTCGACGCCGCCGCCGTGAGCACCCACGGGCCGCCGGCCGGTGAGCCGATGGTTCCCGGGTTCGGGCCTTCGTTGCCCGCGGCGACAACCGTGAACACGCCGGCCTTGGTCGCAGCCATGAGAGCGAGGTCGTCGGGCGCGGTGATGCGCAGGAGCGAGCTGCCCACGGAGTAATTGATGATATCCACGCCGTCCGCGACCGCCGCATCGATTGCATTTGCCAGGTCGGACGCGTTGCAGGTCGCGCGCTGATCGCCCGGCCGCAGCCAGCAGGCCTTGTATACGGCAACGCGGGCGCGAGGGGCGATGCCCTCGATGCCGCCGATCTTCGTGCCGAAGATCGATGCCGTGACGCGGTTGCCCGCCGCGGTCGTCGCCGTGTGGGTGCCGTGCCCGTCGACATCGCGCGCCGACAGGATCTCGTCCTCGTCCAGCGGGCCGCTGTTCCGGGCGCCGGCGACGAAGTACCGGGCGCCGATCAGCTTGTTGTTGCAGTCGGCCTCGTCGAAATCTTCCCCGGCCTGACAGAGGCCGCTCCACCCCTCCGGCGGCTCGAACATCAACACGTCCTCGAGCTTCTCGAAACGGTGGCACAGCCATTTCCCGAGCAGGGAGTTTTCGGCCCAGTCACCCTGGCAGAGGCGCGGCCTGTCGGCTTCGCGGGTGTCCTTGAGCGCGGGGTGCTCCGGGTAGACGCCGCTGTCGATGAAGCCGATCACTATGCCGTCGCCGTCGAGGCCGGGCTCCACGCGCAGGCCGCGCTCGCGGTCGAACAGGTCGAGGAAGTCCAGGCTGTAGCGGGTGGCCAGCGGCCGGATCTCGTCCTCCCAGACGTGCAGGACCTCCGGGAGGTTCTCGAGCTTGTGGGCCTGGGAGGGATGCATCCGCGCGGCAAACCCGTTCAGGCCGTACTGGTACCGGTAAACGAGCGCGGCATCCGGGCCCGCTTTCGCCAGCACCCGGTCCTGTTCCGCCTTGAGCTGCTCGGCGTAGTTTTCGATGAGCGGGTTCGACTTGTCGAGGCGCACGCGCCCGGCGCCGAAGGGACCCTTTTTCGCGATACCGGCCTGGAGGTTTGCATGATAGTCGGCCGCGGAAGGCGTCTCGAGCTGCACGATATAGACTTTGCTGACCGCGGGGTCCTCGCTGCCGGCAAGCCGGATCCCACCCAGGCTACCCGCGTCGCGCAGCGCCGATTCGTATTCGGCCCCGGCGGCAGCGGCCAGCAAGATCGTCAACAGCAACAGGTGGCGCATCGCGTTCATTCAGTCGTTGAGGTAGCCGCTCTTTTCGTCTGGCGAGAAATCGACGCCGAGGCCGAGGGCGATCCGGTTGACGAAGTTGAAGTAGCCGACGATGAGCGTCAAGTCCAGTATATCCGTGTCGGAGAGCCCGACCGCGCGGAGTTCGCCGAGGTCGCTCTCGGTCATGGCCGACGGCGCCGAGGTGAGCTTGTCCGCATGACGCACGATGTTGCTCAACCTGGGCTCGAGCACCTCGAGGCCATCGGCGCTGGTAAGCAGATCGAGAGTCTCGTCGTCGTCCAGGTAGTGGCGCAGTGCCTCGGCGTGGTGGTTCACGCAGTACTCACACTCGTTAGCCGCGGATACGACGACGGCTATTGCTTCCCGCTCCAGCCGGCTGAGCCCCGACTTGCCGAACATCAGCGTCATGTACAGGTCGAGGTGCCCGACGAGCGCCTCGGGGTTGAGACTGTGTACCTTGAGGATGTTGGAGATCTTGCCGCGCTTCCTGACCAGGTCGGCGTAGATTTCCTTCAGCCGTCCATCGGCCTCGCCAGCGTCAATTTCGTCTATCCAGGACATCGTTTCTCGCCACGGCGGGCGGTGTGGCGGCAGGATCTTCCGTCTGTGCATCGCCGTGCTCGACGAACTCGAAGCGAGCCCCGTCGTCGCCGAACACGAAGACACGGCAGCTGCCCGCTTCTTCCGGCAATGTCCAACGCTTGTCCGCGTCAACAGCGCCCTGCAGGCGATCGTGCTCGCACCGCACCTCCAATCGTTTGACGTTACCACTCAGGGCGTCAAAAGAGAATGTCTGCCGGACCGGGCTGCAGGCCCACACGGGCTCACCGGCATCGCAGTCACAGTGGTTGTAAAGCATGGCCGTCGCGCGCAGCAGCTCCGCGCCGGTCAGTCTTTGTTCCATTTCGGCAATATGCTCGCGTAGTACTGCAACGCCTGCACTGCTTCCGATCTCCCTGGCCAAGAGAGCCGGCGCCCGCCCCTGCGGCGAGATTATGAAGTGGAGCCGAACCCCGCCCTCCTGCCCGGAGCGGATATCGCTGCCCGGAAACAGTGGGTGCGGCTGCTCGACTGGCTGGCCAGAGACGTCGGAGTTGTCGATATCACAGGTATGATTTTGTGCGCTAACCGGCAGTACGGTGATCAGGAAGATGGCCGCTAGAATGGTGCTGCTGCACCAGCGCTGACCAAGCACTCGATTGCTCCCTTTGAGCGGCGGTTAACCAGCCTTCTCTCAATATTGGGATGCAATATCGGCTGTAAAGGTTTCGCCGCTTCGGGGATTTTCCCGGCGTGCGGTATCAGGGCCCGGCTTGCGTGAAGGACTCGTCGTCGAGCCAGTCGCGCGGCCGCAGGAAGTCCGTGTAAAGCTTCGCTTCGGGTGTTCCCGGTTCGGGCCGCCAGTTGTACTGCCAGCGGACCCTCGGCGGCAGCGACATGAGGATGGATTCGGTCCGGCCACCGGATTGCAGGCCAAACAGGGTACCGCGGTCGTAGATCAGGTTGAATTCCACGTACCGGCCGCGCCGGTAGAGCTGAAACTCGCGCTGCCGGTCGCCGTACCGGTGTTCCCGGCGCTGCCTTACGATCGGGCGGTAGGCGGGCAGGAATGCGTCGCCGGCCGAGCGCAGGAACTCGAAGCTCCTGTCGAAGCCGAGTTCGTTGAAATCGTCGAAAAACAGCCCGCCGACGCCGCGCGTCTCTCCGCGATGCTCGAGATAGAAGTACTCGTCGCACCATTTCTTGAAGCGCGGGTACAGTTCCTCGCCGAAGGGATCGCAGGCCGCTTTCGCGGCCCGGTGCCAGGCGACGACGTCTTCGGGGAACGGGTAGTACGGCGTCAGGTCGAAGCCGCCGCCGAACCACCATACGGCGTTGTCGTCACCCGCCGAGAAGAAGCGGAAATTGGCATGGGCCGTGGGCACGTAAGGGTTCAGCGGATGGATGACCAGCGAAACGCCGACCGCCTGGAAGCCCTTGCCTGCCAGCTCGGGGCGGTTGCGCGTGGCGGACGGCGGCATCTTGTCGCCGAAGACGTGCGAAAAGCCGACGCCCGCCTGTTCGAAAACCTTGCCGTTGCTGAGCACGCAGCTCAGTCCGCCGCCACCGCCGATCCGGTCCCATGCGTCCCGATGAAAGCGCTCCTTGCCCTCGAGCTCCTCCAGCTCGGCCACGATGCGGCCTTGCAGGCCCTGCAGGTAATCCTTGACCTGGTCGATCTCGCTCATGTTGCGGCCGCGCGGATCACGGTCCCCGTGGCGAGGTCGCGGATCTCCGACGGGCCCGTGGCGGGGCCGCAGCGTCCGGGCACGATGTAGTCGACGAGATGCTCAAACTTGCGCCTCAGCACGTATTCGTTCCTCGCGACGGCCTGCCCGGAGAGGTTGGCGCTCGTGGAAACCAGGGCCGACCCGGCGGCGTCGCAAAGGGCGGCCGCTACCGGGTTGGTCGTCAGGCGGACCGCGAGACCGGCGTGACGGCCCCGGACCAGGGCGGATACCCGTTCACTCGCCGGGGCGATCCAGGTGACCGGCTGCGCCGGGTCGGGTTCGGGCAGGCTCGCCGGATCCATGGCTATCCAGTCGCCAAGCTGCTCGTGACGCGAGGCGATCAGGATCAGGCCCATCGCCGGGTCACGCCGCTTGATGCGCAGCAGGCGGATGATCGCGTCCGCGTCGTCGGGCATGCACCCCAGCCCGAATACGCCCTCGGTCGGATAGGCCACGACACCGCCGGCCAGCAGGATGTCGGCAGCAACGGTGATGGGCAGTTTCATGCGGACGGCCTACGAATTGTCGGCGTCGCCTGGCGACGACTTCTTGCTCGCCTTCTTGCGCGTCGCCTTTTTTTTGCTGGCGGATTTCTTCGCCGTTTTCTTGCCCGCTTTCTTCTTCCCCCGCCTGCCGCGCTCCGGAGCGGCGGCCAGCAGTTCCTTGCACTCCTCGAGCGTCAATGACCTGGGCTCCCGGTCCTTGGGCACGCGGGCGTTCTTCTTCTTGTCGGTGATGTACGGACCGTAGCGGCCGTTCAGCACCTGGATCCCGTCGTCCTCGAAGTCGACGATGATGCGGTTCGCGTCCGCGATCTTCTTTTCCTCGATGAGTTCGAGCGCGCGCGGCAGTTCGATCGTGTAAGGGTCATCGTCGCCACGGATCGATACGTACTTGTCGCCGTAACGGACATACGGCCCGAAACGGCCGATACTCGCGGATACCGGCAGGCCGTCAGGCGTTTCGCCCAGCGAGCGGGGCAGCGTGAACAGTTCGAGTGCCTCGTC
>JBFFSI010000013.1:0-50218 GCA_041572475.1 Woeseiaceae bacterium | reverse complement strand
GACACGTGGGTCACGTCGTCGTTCTCGAAACAGCGCACGACGTGCGCGATCGCGTGCGTCTCGCGGATATTGGCCAGGAACTTGTTGCCGAGGCCCTCTCCCTTCGAGGCGCCGGCGACGAGCCCGGCGATGTCGACGAACTCCATCGTCGTCGGGACGACCTTCTCCGGCTTGACGATGTCGGCGAGCACCTTCAGGCGCGGATCCGGCACCGGCACGACCCCGACGTTGGGGTCGATGGTGCAGAACGGGTAGTTCTCGGCCGCGATCTCGGCTGCTGTCAGGGCGTTGAAGAGCGTCGACTTGCCGACGTTCGGCAGGCCGACGATGCCGCATTTGATAGCCACTACTCTTCTGTCCTCGTGTGCAGTTGTTTCATCGCGTCGTTGAGGCCGTCGTCGAGCAGTACGGGCAAGATGGCGATGGCATCGTCGATGTTGTCCTCGATCGCCCGCTCGACCTCGGCCGAGCCGCGCTTCAGCACGTAGCCCGTGACCTGCTCCTTGTCACCCGGATGACCGACGCCGAGCCTAAGCCGCATGAACTCCGCACCGCAGTGCCGGATGAGGTCGCGGATCCCGTTGTGCCCGCCGTGGCCGCCGCCCTGCTTCAGGCGCACGGTGCCGGGCGGCAGGTCGATCTCGTCGTGTGCGACCAGCAGCCCGCGCGGATCCAGCCGGAAGTAATCCAGCGCGGCCCGCACGGGGCCACCGCTGTGATTCATGTACGCCTGTGGCTTGATCAGCCAGAGTTCATGGTCACCGACGCGAATCTTGCAGCAGTCCGCATCGAACTTCTTCTCGTAGCGAAAATCCCCGCCATACTTGCGCGCAAGCGCATCCACGAACCAGAAGCCCGCGTTGTGCAGGGTCCGTTCGTACCTGTCCTCGGGATTGCCGAGACCGGCGATGATACTCAGCTGGGTCATGGGCTTTGCATCTTAAACAAAAAGGCCGCCGTGAGGCGGCCTTTCCGGACGGTTCAGACCGACACTTACTCTTCCGTCGACTCGCCTTCGTCGGCCGACTCGGCAGGTGCCTCGCCTTCCTCGGGCTCTTCGCCGACAACGGGCACTTCGCCTTCCACCTCTTCGACTTCTTCCTCGATGACCACTTCCTTGATGATGTGGCAGGAGACGACGGGCTGCTTCTGCTCGCCCGCCTCCTGGGCAATCTCGGGAATCGTGACGCCCTCGGGCACCTTGATATCCGTGAGATAGAGGTATTCGTCGAGCTCGAGGGCCGACACGTCCAGGTCGAGGTACTCCGGCAGGTTCTTCGGCAGACACACCACCTCGACATCGGTACGAAGGTGCGAAATCTTGCCGCCGCTGCGCTTGACGCCGGGTGCGACATCCTCGCCGATGAAGTGGATCGGCACGTTCATGCGGATTTCCTGGTCGGCGACGATGCGCTGGAAGTCCAGGTGCATCACGAAGGGGCGTGCCGGGTGGCGCTGCACGTCCTTGAGAATCGCGGCCTGGCTCTTCTCGCCGACCTTGATGTTCAGGACACTCGAATAGAACTTCTCGTTCTCGAGCTGCTGGATGACCCGGTTGTGATCAAAGACGAGGGCGCGCGGCGGACGACCGGCACCATAGATGATTGCGGGAACTTTTCCCTCACGACGCAGGCGGCGGCTCGCACCTTTCCCCGCGTCTTCGCGAATTTCCGCAATCAGATCGAATTTTTCAGCCATGACTGAACTCCGTTATCTGATTGATTTAACAAGCTTTTTGCCGGCAAGCGGCACCCGCGGGTTTGCGACCAACCCACTGCGGGCGGCGTAGGGTAACCGAAGCCGGCGGATAACGCCAGCTATGGCCTTGTCAGCCGCTGCCAGACCGCCTGGATCTCTTCGCTCGTGAACAGGGTCCTCAGCTGCTGCGGGCGAATTTCCTCCCAACCCGCGTCTCCCCGGATCGCGACCGCGTGCCGGAAAACGAACTTGGGCCCCTGCCCCATGCGCAGGTCGCTGATGACGAGCTGGCCGCTGACGATCTCGGCCTGGATAAAGCCGTCGGTGAACCACTGCAAGCGCTGCACGGCCCAGAGCCCCGCGGCTTCCTCGAGGGCGGCCCGGTCGGACGGATAGGCGCGGAACGCCATCGTGCCCTCGTCGATGAGCAGCGAATCGAGGCCCTCCAGGTGACCCTTATCCGTGAGCACCACGACCCGCCACAGCAGCGTGTTGAACGGGGTCGGCACCGAGAACACGGGCGCCTCGGCCAGGCCCCGGCTCACGAGGGCCTGCCTGGCGCGCTGCTCGACGACGGTCTTGGCCAGCCAGCTCCAGCCGAGGTAGGCCGTGCTCAGGGCAAGGCCCACCGCGAGAACGGTGTGCGCGGCCGGGCGCGACGCCCACGCTCCGATCGCGAGGCATCCCGCCAACAGGGGCAGCGTGTACAGAGGATCGATGATGAACAGGGTCGCCCAACTCACCGGCGGCCGCTGCAGCGGCCACAGCAGCTGCGTGCCGTAGGCCGTGTGCGCGTCCAGGAGCGGGTGCGTGAGCAGCGCGAGCAGGATCGCGGCCAGCCAGCGCTGCGGGGACTCGCGCACGGGCGCCCACCAGCGCCAGAGCGCCAGCCAGATCACCAGGGCAACGCCGGGGAGCACGAACAGCGAGTGGCTGAAACCGCGGTGAAACGTGAAGTTGCTGACCGCGTCGCCGTAATCGATGAGCACGTCGAGGTCGGGCAGGGTACCCAGCATCGCGCCGGCGAGCAGCGCCTTGCGACGGCATCCCCTGGGCACGCAGGCGGCGGTCACGCAAGCGCCGAGAGCCGCCTGGGTGACAGAGTCCATCGGGCGCAGCGGTTTCCGGCTAGTCGACGTAAAGCGAGCTGACGGATTCCTCGTCGGAGATACGCCGCATCGTCTCGGCCAGCAGTTCGGCGGTCGACAGCTGGCGGATTTTCTCGCAGGCCCGTGCCTCTTCACTGAGCGGGATCGTGTCGGTCACGACCAGTTCGTCGATCTGTGATCCGGCGATCCGGGACACGGCGGGCCCTGACAGCACGGGGTGCGTGCAATAGGCGTGTACGGCCTCGGCACCGTGTCGCTTCAACGCGTCGGAGGCGTGGCAGAGCGTGCCAGCCGTGTCCACCATGTCGTCCATCATGATGCAGGTCTGGCCCTCCACCTCGCCGATGATGTTCATGACCTCCGACTGGTTGGCCCTCTCGCGGCGCTTGTCGATGATCACGAGGTTTGCGTCCCCGAGGCGCTTTGCGAGCGCGCGGGCACGCACCACACCGCCGACGTCCGGAGAGACCACGACCATGTTCTTGTATTTCTGCTTCCAGACATCGCCCAGCAGGATCGGCGAGGCGTAGACGTTGTCGACGACGATGTCGAAAAAGCCCTGGATCTGGTCGGCATGCAGGTCGACCGTGAGCACCCGGTCCACGCCCGCCTCGCCGATGAGCTTCGCGACGAGCTTGGCGGTGATGGGCACGCGCGCCGAGCGCGGCCGCCGGTCCTGGCGGGCGAAGCCGAAGTACGGAATCACCGCGGTGATCCGGGTCGCCGATGCCCGCCGGGCCGCATCGACCATGATCAGCAGTTCCATCAGGTTCTCGGAGGTCGGCGGACAGGTCGGCTGGACGATAAAAGTGTCCCTGCCGCGGATATTTTCCAGGATTTCGACGTTGATCTCGCCGTCCGAGAAGCGGCCGACGTGTGCCCGCCCGACCGGCAGGTGCAGGTAACGCGCGATGTCGTGCGCCAGCTTCGGGTGGGCGTTGCCCGAGAAGACCACCATAGATTCCGGGTTCACGGATCTCCCCTCTTCTTATAAATGGCTGGGGCGGCAGGACTCGAACCTGCGAATCACGGGATCAAAACCCGTTGCCTTACCACTTGGCTACGCCCCAGGTGTACGCCTCTTGTGCGGCGCAATTGTGCGGGGCTAGTCGAAGAAAATCCAGTGATCGACCACCAGCCGCACGCGCGTGTCGCTGTTCTCGGCGGTCAGCCGGCCTGGCATCGGCTGTCCGCCACCGTCCCGGTAGCGCGAGATGGCCACGGACCAGCCCTGCTGGTCGAGCCGCGCCAGCTGGCCCTCGTCGTTGAAAACGGTCTCGGCAGGCCCCGCGGGATCGGGGATGCCCAGCGCCCAGTAACGCAGGCTCGCCACCGGGATCGTCCAGCCGTAGCGGTAGCGGAGTTCCAGCTCGGCGTCCTGGAGCTCGGTGCGGACGCCGTCATTGTCAGTGAGCATAACGCTGCGGTCGTCGCCTTCGAGCCTGACCGTGCCGATGCCCAGCGGCCCGCTGACGATGGCCTCGAAGCTCCGCCTGTCCCGCGAATAGCGCAGCTTGCCGTTGAACCCGTCCTCGCCCGTGCTCACGGCTATGCGGCCATGGAACTCCCAGGTCTCGAGATCGCCCAGCACGGCGCGACGTGTTTCCCAGTCGGTAATGTCCGGCAGCAGTGCGCTCTTCGGGCCGGCGCAGCCGGCGAGAACGAGCACGAGCAGCAGACAGAGACCGCGACGCATCACGCTGCCGTCATTCGGGGTCCGGCGTGAAGAAACTCTTGCGCACCCGTTGCAGCAGCTCATGCTCAGGATTCTTGAGCTCCGCTTCGGCAAGAATCTCCAAAGCCTCGTCCTCGCGCCCCATCACGGCCAGCACCTCGACGAGGTGCGCCGCCACTTCCGGGTCCGGGAAACGCTCGTAGGCGATTTCCAGCTGCTCCAGGGCCGCTGCGTTCTTCCCGCGCTTATAGAGCACCCAGCCGAGGCTGTCGATGATGGCCGGACTTTCCGGGTCGTACTTCAGCGCCTTGCGAATCAGCTTCTCGGCCTCACGATACTCTGCCGTGCGGTCCGCCAGCGTGTAGCCGAGGGCGTTCAGCGACATCGCGCTGTCCGGCCAGCGCTTGACGGCCGTGCGATAGGCATCGATCGCATCGTCGAGGCGGCCCATGCGCAGCATCAGTTCCGCCCTGCCGAGCGCAATGCTTTCGTCATCGGGCCGGTACGCCACCGCGCGGTCGAACTCCACCAGCGCCTCGTCGAAGCGTTTCAGCGAGCCGAGCAGCTGGGCCCGGGCGATAACGACCTCGACGGCGAACTGCGGATTCTGATCGGCGAAGTCGTCCAGCATCTCGAATGCCGCCTCCGGCTCCTCCTTGCGCAAGGCTACCAGCGCGCTGGCCCGGCGCTGCGACACGACGGCGTTCTCTCCTTTCGTGACCTGCAAATAGAGCCGGATGGCCCGATCCGTCTCGTCGCGGATGTCCGCAATCTGCGCCAGGTAATAGAGAGCGTCCATCGTGTAGCGCCCGCTCGCCAGCAGGTCCTCGAAGTCATCCCAGGCCGCGTCGAAGTTTTGCAGACGGAAATTGATAATGGCCATCAGGCGCAGCGCGTCGCTGCGGGACGACTGCTCGAGCAGCACCTGGTTGACCTGGCTGAGGGCGTCCTCGTCGCGGCCCACGGAGATGTACATCAGCGCGAGTTCCATGCGCGCGTCCGGGTCCGGGTACGGGTCGTCACCGATGATCCTCGCCGTGTAGTCGATGGCCTTGTCCTCGTCCCCGGCGAGCAACAGGGCCCGGGCATAGAGCAGCTTCGCCTTGACCCACTCGGGGTCTATTTCCGCGGCCCGCAGCGCGCGCTCCATCGCGTGCTCGTAGTCGCCGGCCTGCAGTGCCGTCGCGCCTGCCGCGTAGTTCGCAAGCGCGGACTCTTCGTAGGGCTCCGCGAGCATGCGCACCAGCTTGTCCACGGCGGCCGGGTCCTCACCGGCAAATATCCCCAGCAGCGACAGCAGGCGCTGGTCGGGCGGCTCTGTCCCGCCCTCGATGATTACCCGGAAGCCATCGCGCGCGGCCGTCAGGTCCCCGGTGCGCAAATGCAGCTGGGCGACATACGCCTTGGCTTGTTCGCTGTCATCATCGAGCGCCGCCCAGCGCTCGGCCGCCACGAGGGCTTCCGCGTTGAAACCCAGGCCGAACGCCGTGCGCGTCGCGCGCTCGGCCACTTCCGGATCGTCGCTGAGCCGCGCGGCCTCGAGATACTGCTCGACGGCCCGCGCGTAATCGTCGGCTTCCAGCGCCAGCTGCGCCGACGTCTCGAGCGCAGCCGGCGATTCTGCTTCGATCCCGGCTGCCGGGGCCAGCGGCGGCCAGGCCGCGGCGGCAAGCACGAGCGTAGCAAGGGCGGTCAGACGTCGGACGTAATGCATGGTGTTCCTGATGATCTTTCCAGAGGTGGTCTCATTATTGCGGGGGGCAGCTATCACAGACAAGGAACTGCGTCGTCAGTTCGCATACAATTAGCGGCTATGCGGCTGCAAATACTCGGGCTGAACCATAACACGGCACCTGTCGAAATTCGCGAGCAGGTGGTCTTCGCGGGTGACGAGGTCGGCCAGGCCCTGTCGCGCCTGACGGACATCGAGGGCGTCGACGAGGCGGTGCTGCTCTCGACCTGCAACCGCACGGAATTCTACGTGGTGACTTCGGATGGCGGCCGCGAGCGCCTGCAGCACTGGCTGCACGATGACCGCAACCTGGACCAGGGTTTTGCCGACTCCCTGTTCACGCTGGAGGGCGAGGAAGCGATTCGGCATATCTTCCGCGTGGCCTGTGGGCTCGACTCCATGGTGCTCGGCGAACCGCAGATCCTGGGCCAGCTGAAAGAGGCTTACCGCGAGGCCCAGCAGGCCGGCGCGGCGGGCAAGCAGCTGTCCCGGCTCCTGCAGCACACCTTTTCGGTGGCCAAGAAGGTGCGGACGGACACCGAGATCGGCGCCAACCCGGTTTCCGTCGCCTCGGCGGCCGTTAACCTCGCGCAGCAGTTCTTCGCGAACTTCTCCAGGCACACCGCCTTGCTCGTCGGCGCCGGCGTTACGGTCGAGCTGCTTGCGACGCACCTCACGGCCAAGGAAATCGGCCGGCTGTTCGTGGCGAACCGAGACGTGGACCGGGCGCGCACGCTGGCCAACAAGTTCGGTGGCTACGCGTTGCCGCTGTCGGAGCTGGACGGGACGCTGCCCGAGGCCGATATCCTGATCACGTCCACGGCGAGCCCGGAGCCGATCATTACCGAGGAGCGTATCCGCCGCGCGCTGGGCAAGCGCCGGCACCGGCCGATCTTCGCGGTGGACATCGCCGTGCCGCGCGACATCGCTCCGGAGGTCGCAAAGCTCAGGGACGTCTACCTGTACTCCATCGACGACCTGCAGAAGGTGATCCAGGACGGTCAGTCCAGCCGCGAAGCGGCCGCCGTGGACGCGAATCGCATCCTCGAGGAAGAAATCGGGCGCTATCTGAGCATGGAGCGTGCGAAGCAGATCTCGCCCGTCATTACGGCCCTGCGTGAGCACGCGCAGTCTGTCCGGGAAGAGGTGTTGCGGGACGCACGGCGACGGCTTGACAAGGGCGTCGACAGCAAGGAAGTCATCGAGTACGCCACCGCGTCGCTGATGAAAAAACTGCTGCACAACCCGAGCGTACGCCTGCGGGAAGCCGCCGAGTCCGAGGACGTGAACCTGATCGAGGTCACCCGGCGTTTATTCGGTATCGAAAAAGAGTAATCGCCACACCATGAAAGATTCCATTCGCCAGAAACTCGAGTCCGTCCGGGATCGTTTCGAGGAGATCGCCGGGCTGCTCGCGGACCCCGACGTGATCGCCGACCAGAACCAGTTCCGGGAGCTGTCCAAGGAGTACGCGCGCGTCGAGCCGGTGGTGAAGCTGTTCGGTGAGTTCGAATCGCTCGACGAGGACATCGTGGCCGCCGAGGAAATGGCCAGCGATGCCGACACCGAGGTGCGCGAGATGGGCCAGGAGGAGCTGCAGAAGCTGACCGACCAGCGTGAGTCCCTGCTCCTCGACCTGCAGAAGTCGCTGATTCCGCCCGACCCGTATGACGACAGCAACGTCTACCTCGAGGTGCGCGCCGGCACCGGCGGCGACGAAGCAGCCATATTCGCCGGCGACCTGTTTCGGATGTACTCGAAATACGCCGAAAACATGGGCTGGAAGGTCGAGATCCTGAGTGCCCGCGAAGGCGAGCACGGTGGCTACAAGGAGATCATCAGCCGTATCACCGGCAGCGGCATCTACGCCCGGCTCAAGTTCGAGTCGGGCGCCCACCGCGTACAGCGGGTGCCAGCCACCGAGTCGCAGGGCCGCATCCACACCTCGGCGTGCACCGTAGCCGTGTTGCCGGAGCCCGACGAGGTCGAGGAAGAAGCGATCAACCCGGCCGACCTGCGCGTGGACACCTACCGGGCCTCCGGCGCCGGCGGCCAGCACGTGAACAAGACCGACTCGGCGGTGCGCCTGACGCACCTGCCGACCGGCATCGTCGTCGAATGCCAGGACGAACGCTCCCAGCACAAGAACCGCGCCCGCGCGATGTCCCTGCTGCAGGCCCGGCTGCTCGACGCCAGGGTCACCGCACAGGCGGCGGAACAGGCGGAACAGCGCAAGAGCCTCGTCGGATCCGGCGACCGCTCCGAGCGCATCCGCACCTATAACTACCCCCAGGGCCGGGTCACCGACCACCGCATCAACCTGACGCTGTACAAGCTCGACGATATCCTCGAGGGAGGTATGGACCAGGTCGTCCAGCCACTCGTGGACGAATACCAGGCGGACCAGCTGGCGGCACTGTCTTCCTGATCTAGCGGCGCAGTTGCTGCCTACAGGTAAGACCTGCCTCTCTCAGTAAGGATCGACCCCGGTATCAAGCCGGGGCCGAGGTTCCGCAGCACTGTTCTGTCACTGTATGACAGACGACAGCCTGGTGCACTGCACCGCGTGAACTAAGCTCACTCCGGCATTGGCAGGCGTGTATCCGTCGTGCTCATCGGGAACACACACGCCGCGACCGCGCCTTCGTCAGGAAACCCATCATTATCGGTATCTGCCGTTGGTTGGTAGAGCTCGAAGTTGTGGGTGCCAAGCACCTTTCCGGGCGCGACAAACTGCAGTTGGCCTTTGACCACGCCGATCAAAACGATCTTGTTCGTCGGCAGGCTGAGCGGCCCAAGGTCTTGCAGCCCGTACCAGATCGCGTAATAAGTCCCGGTGTTCGGCCCGGTCATGACTATGTTGATCAGGATCGGGCTCGCCGTATCACTCTGCTCGAATTCGGCTTGGCCAATGCAGACTCCATTAGCGTTGAAGCCTATGTCAACTGATCCGTGGCCCGAGGCGCGTTTGCCGGAGGGATCGGAGCTAAGCACGTAGGACCACTGCCCGGGCAGCCCGTCTACTTTGGCGACCCACGCGCCCTCCAACTTGACCGCGTTGTTGCCTGGATCCGCCATCGCTGGCATCGACAGGCCGAATGTTAGCGCCACAATAACAAGCAAATGTGTTATGCAGGTTTTCATCTAGTTCTCCTCGCTGCGCATGCAGCTGTCATTCGCAGCTCGCGCTGGCCGCCACGGTGAATAACTCGCGTAGGATCGCCGAAGGCCTGCGCGGAGCACGCTGAAACTGTTTGGATTCAGGGTCTGCAGCGTGTCCTTCGGCCTCGGGACGCCAGACAAACTTGCCGCTTTCACGACTACTGTTCCAATCTGCTGAGTCCAATGGTCGGCAGCCCGGCGATCCTGGGGTCCTACGTGGCGTAGCGGAATGCGTCGCGCAGAAAGCGAGGACCCGTGGCTTTGCGTCCCCGGATTTCGCCGGGTTTGCTCTTGACACGTTGCAAGGTGCCGCCGCACGGCCCGATCTCAAGTCGTGACAAGCACGAATAGACAGCAGATGTTTGAGTCGGATAAACTTTTTTCAGGTTCAGGCGCTATCGATGATTTAAATTCGGTCCAAGCGCCTGGTCCCGGTCTCGAGCGGTCTTTGGCATTGCGTGCCAGGCTTTCCTGTACAAGACAAACAACAGCGGCTAGCGTCGATCGAAGGTATTTCTCCCGTCCAGCGTGACCCCCCGCGAGTGGTGGTCAACGAGGATCGAATACGCTGTATGTCAGCGACATCGTTTGCTCGCGCGAATCGCATCGGCGCTGGGGCGCAAGAGCCTTTTCAAATTGTTCGTACTCGCGCTTGCGCTGGCGGGACTGTCTGCCATCGTCACTTCTGCAGGGATCGGCTGGCGGGTTGTTTCGACACGAACAGCAAACCCCACAGCGCCCAGGCCGCGATAGCGGGAAGCACGGCCCAGTACGCCGTCTCGTCGATGTACCAGCCTGCAGCGTCTCGTGCATCGACGGCGGCGGCAAGCACCACTGCGGGCCAGTAGACCGTGATGCCGAGAGCCGCTCCGAGGACGACTCGCCACCACGCGGTGCCAAGCCAGTGTCCGACCAGCCCGGCGCAGAGCAAGGGAATGTAGACGACGAGGTCGGCGAACGCGAAACCGTACCAGAACGCTGTCCCGACCTCGGTAATGCGCTGCGCCGGTTCCTGGGTTCCCATGCGAATGCCCAGCTCATAGTCGAAGGCCGGTATGGCTTGCGCGTAGACGAGGTAGACCAGCAGGAACCAGCCCGGGACCTGCAGCCACCAGTACCCTGCCCCTCGATGCACCATGCCGGCTCCCCGAATCGTCAGCTACAGAGGAACGATACCCGGCCCCACCCGGCCTTTGGTATAGCCAGATACCGAAAGTCGGCCTTCAGTTACCCTGCTCTGCGATCACGAGATCGAAGCTGCCGCTCACGGTCGCGACGTCTTCGGTATCGATCGTGAATACGTTCACCGGGTTCTCGACCGTACCGGCCACGATGAGGCCGTCGTAGACCACCTCGTGGAAGCCGACGCCGATCAGCCTCGACAGGTTGTCGACATCCCAGACGAAGTCATTCAGACCGATAGTGCCTTTGAACAGCGCGTCGAAACCGCTGCCCGGGTCGTCGAACCAGCAATCGGTGAAAGACCACTCGAAGTCGTCGCCTGACATCGGCTCGTTGCCCGGGCCCAGCCAGGTCAACGTGCTCTCGCCTTGTGCGAGTACCATCAGCGGCGGCGTCCCGGTGAAAGCGTCGCAAGCGATCACGGCCGGGTTTTTCGCCACCAGGTCATCGTTTGTAAAGTTGAACGTGTCGGTGATGGTCGCCATCTGGATCAGGACGAAATCGATCACCCCGGTTGCCAGCGCTGCGCGCCGCTGCCAGGCCGGCGCCAGTTCGTCATCGAGCAGGTCGGCAAGCTGGCCCCAGGACATCCAGACAGCGGGCCCGACACCCAGGCTCACTTCGACGCTGCTGAACGGGCCCGGAATGACCTGCACATTGACGATCTCTTCCGCGTTGATGACCTGGAAGAAGCCCCGGTTGGCCGGGTGATGCGGCACGTTCGGCATGTACACGAGGTCGTCGATGACCTCGATAGCGAAACTGCCGAGAAAGGCAACATCGCCGACGTCGGAATCGACAGTGAGCGAGGAACCCGCATACACCGTGTAATTGCGAATCCGCAGGTAGTCATTGTCGTCGACTTCTAAGCCCACCTCGCCATGCACCGTATTGCCGAACTCGACGGCAAATCCGAGCATGCCGACATCGCCGGGAACCATCACGGTCAGCGGGTCGCCAGCCAGCGTCGCACTGATCTCGAAGTCATAGGCCGGCAGGATTTCGACGTCGATACCGCCCACATCGCCCGCATCGCCCGAGACCGGTTGCGGCACAAAACCAACCCCATCTTCCCTGTCGCCATCGCTCTCGCACGCAACCAGCGCGGCCGCGAGCAGGAAAATAAATAGAACGCGCATTAGCTCCACCTCCAGCGCTGACGTGGCGGTGCGACTCGGGATTTAAATACGGAGTTGCCGCAGCCCTGTGTTACCGGCTGAACACGACCTGGCCGCCGACGATGGTCCTGATGACCTCGGCGTTGCGAATGGTCTCCGGCGCGATGCGGGTGATGTCCCGGTCCAGCAACACCATGTCCGCCAGCATCCCCGGCTTCAGCATGCCCTTGCGGTCTTCCTCGAAGGATGCATACGCGCCCTCGACCGTGTAAGCGCGCAGCGCTTCCTCCACGCTGATCTTCTGTGCCGGGACCCAGCCGCCGGGGTTGGCGCCATCGATCGTGCGCCGGGTCACGGCAGCGTAGATTCCCTCCAGTGGCGAGGCCGGCGCAACGTACCAGTCGCTGCCGAAGGCCATGCGCGCGCCGCTGTCGATGAGGGAGCGGAAGGCGTAGGTCGTGGCCGAACGCTCGGCGCCGATCACCTCGTCGGCCCAGCGGCCATCGTCGATCGCGTGGTACGGCTGCATGCTGGCAATCACTCCCTGGCCGGCAAAACGCGCGATGTCATCCGGGTGTATATGCTGCGCATGCTCCATGCGCAGGCGCCGGTCGCGCGGCCCGTTGTCCCGGACGACGGCGGCGAAGACATCGAGCAGGTCGCGGATCGCCTTGTCGCCAATCGCGTGAATGTTGAGCTGCAGGCCGGCCGTGTCCGCCGCCAGGATCCATTCGCGCAGGTCCTCGAGCGAGTGCCGCAGGAAGCCGCTGTCGCCGGGGGTATCCGTGTACGGCTCGAGGAAGGCTGCGGTGTGTGACCCCAGCGAGCCGTCCATGAAGCCCTTCACGCCACCGGTCCTCAGCCAGTCATCGCCGCGGCCATTTTGCTCGACGTCCTCGGCGAGACGTTGCCAGTGGGCAAGCGGCATGACCGAGTAGATGCGCGTGATCAGGCGGCCGTCTGCGTGCGCGCGCCGATAGGTCTCGAGGCCCCGCCAGCTGTTCGCGGTCCCGTCGAACATATCGTGCACCGTCGTCACGCCCTCGCTCGCCACGTAGCGCATCGCCGCATCGAGGTAGGCGTCGTACTGGGCGTCGGACGGTTCGGGCATGGCGTCGAAGACGAGGCTCATCGCGTTGTCCTTGAGGACGCCGGTCGGCGCGCCGCTGTCGTCGCGCACGATCTCGCCGCCGGGAACATCCGGCGTGTCGGCATCGACGCCTGCCAGCTCCAGCGCGCGCGAGTTCGCGACCCCCATGTGGCCATCGAGGCGCATGACCCAGACGGGGTTGTCGGCGGACACCGCATCGATCCAGTCGCGGCGCGGCAGCTCACCGCCCCAGTTCGTGTGATCCCAGGTACCCCCGGTAATCCACTCGCCGGGCCCGGACTTGGCGGCAAAATCCGCGATCCGCCGGCTGAAGTCCTCCGGCGTAGCGGCGTCCCGGAGCTGGACCGAGGCGAGCGCGCTGCCGCCGTCGAGGAAGTGCACGTGACTGTCGATGAAGCCGGGAACCAGCATGCCGCCGCCGGCGTCGAGCACCTCCGTGCCGGCCGCAACGGCGCGATCGATCTCTGCCGCCGTACCGACTGCGAGGATGGTCTCGCCACGCACGGCCACGGCCTCGGCCCATGGCTGGTCGGGGTTGCCCGTCCATACCCTGGCGTTGGTAACGACCATCGACGCAGGCTCTGGCGTCGGTCCCATCGAGCATGCTGACAGCAGCGCGGCGGACATCAGCCATACGCCCGTGCGTTTGAAGCCGGTTGCCTTGGTCATCATGTCCTCCGTCAGCTCTGCTGTGCTGCCGCAAGCGCCTGGTCGAGATCGGCAACCAGGTCGTCAACCGCCTCGATGCCGACCGACAGTCGAATCAACTGGTCCGAGATGCCGAGCTTGGCCCGCTGCTCCTCCGGCACCGAGGCATGCGTCATGATCGCCGGGTGTTCGACCAGGCTCTCGACGCCGCCGAGGCTCTCGGCAAGTGCGAAGATCCTGCAGCTCTCGAGGAATTTGCGCGCATTGTCGAGACTGCCCTTGATAAAGAAGGTCACGATCCCGCCGAAACCGCCCATCTGCAGGTTGGCGAGGTCGTGTTGCGGATGGGACGGCAGGCCCGGGTACAGCACGCGCTCGACGCGTTCGTCCTGTTCGAGCCACGCGGCGATTTGCAGCGCGCTCGCGCAGTGCCGCTCCATGCGGACATCCAGGGTCTTGAGACCGCGCAGCGCGAGAAAGCTGTCGAACGGGCCCGCGACCGCGCCGATCGAGTTCTGCAGGTAGCCGAGACGTTCCGCGATTGCATCGCTGTCACAGACGGCCACGCCGCCGACCATGTCCGAGTGGCCGTTGATGAACTTCGTGGCCGAATGCATGACGATGTCGCAACCCATCTCCAGCGGCCGTTGCAGGTACGGCGTTGCGAACGTGTTGTCGCAGACGAGCAGCAGATCGCGCTGCCGGGCAATCGCGGCCAGTGCCTGCAGGTCGGCGACCTTCAGCAGCGGGTTGGTCGGCGTCTCGACCCAGATCATTCGGGTCGTGTCCCTGACGGCGGCGCGGGTCGCTTCGAGATTCGTGAGATCCACGAAACTGAATTCGAGCCCGGCGCTGTCCTTGCGCACGTTGGAAAACAGTCGGCGCGTGCCGCCGTAGAGATCGTCCATGGCGATCACGTGACTGCCGCTGTCGAGCAATTCGAGGATCGTCGCCGTCGCGGCCATCCCGGACGCAAATGCGAAACCGTGCCGCCCCGACTCGAGGTCGGCGATGCAGCGCTCGTAAGCCTGGCGCGTAGGATTCTGGGTGCGGGAGTATTCGTAGCCCTTGTGAACGCCAGGGCTCTCCTGCACGTAGGTCGAGGTCGCGTAGATCGGCGGCATGATGGCGCCGGTCGAGGGGTCGGGGCTCTGCCCCGCGTGAATCACCCGGGTTGCGAACGCGTTCTTCTTGTCGTCAGTGGCCATGCCGTTTCCTCAGATCTGCCGGCGCAGGTAGTTGAGCACGTCGGCGCGCGTGATCAGGCCCAGGAAGTGATCGCCGTCCATTACGGCCGCGTAGGGTTGGACATGCAGCATCGCGACGAGGTTATTGACGCTCGTGTCCCTGGGCAGCTGGATGAACGCCGACTCCATCGCATCGCCGACCGGGGCGTTCATCAGTGTCGGGTCGTTAAACACGTACTGGATGATCGTGTCTTCGGTGACAATGCCGACAAGCTTGCCCTCGTCCATGACCGGCAGCTGAGAGAAACCGGCGTTGCGCAGCCTGTTGTGGGCTGTCACGAGAATGTCGGTCGGGCCGACCGTGATTGTCGCCCGCTCGTCGTGCGGCCTGCCGATGAGGTCGCGAAGGTCGCCGTGCTGCTTGCGCCGGATGAAGCCCTGATCTTCCAGCCAAAAGTCGTTATACAGCTTCGACAGGTACTTGTTGCCCGTGTCGCAGGCGAAACTTACGACCCGTTTCGCTTCTTTCTGTTCCCGGCAATACTTGAGGGCCGCGGCCAGCAGCGTACCGGACGAGGATCCGGCGAGGATGCCTTCCTTGCGCAGCAGCTCGCGCGCGGTCTTGAACGACTCGCGGTCGCTGATCGAATAGGCCCGCGTAACCTTCCCGAAATCGGCGATCGACGGTATGAAATCCTCGCCGATGCCTTCGACGAGCCAGCTGCCCTGTTCGCCGAGCTTGCCCTTGTTGATGTAGTCGGCCAGCACGGAACCCACGGGGTCGGCCAGTATGATCTCGGTCGATGGCGAGTGCTTCTCGAGGTAGGCGCCAATGCCGGCAACGGTGCCACTCGAGCCGACCCCGAGCACGATGGCGTCGACATCGCCGCCCATCTGCTCGAGGATCTCCGGCGCCGTCGTCTGCTCGTGCGCCAGCGAATTGTCCGGGTTGGCGAACTGGTTGATGAAATACGCCCCTTGCTCGTCGGCAATGCGCTGCCCGACGTCCTGGTAGTACTCCGGGTGGCCCTTGCCGACATCGGAGCGAGTGAGTATCACTTCGGCACCCATCGCGCGGAGATTGAAGATCTTCTCCTGGCTCATTTTATCCGGGAGCACGAGGATCAGCTTGTAGCCTTTCTGCGCGGCGACCAGCGCGAGGCCGATGCCGGTATTGCCGGCCGTCGCCTCTACCAGCGTGTCGCCCGGCCGGATATCGCCGCGTTTTTCGGCCTCCTCGATCATCGAGATGCCGATCCGGTCCTTGATGGAGCCGCCGGGATTGATCAGTTCGAGCTTGAGAAACAGCCGGCAGGCGCCGGTATCCATGTTCGTGACCTCGAGCATGGGCGTCTTGCCGACCATGTCGAGCACGTTGGAAAAGACTTGCATGGCGTGTAGTTCCGCTAGAATTTGCCCGTGAGTTTACCTGTTTCCATCGCCGACGCGATCACTGCGACCACTTCGCGGCTCCGCGCAGCCAGCGACTCGGCGCGCCTCGACGCCGAGATCCTGATCGCGCGCGCCATCGATATGCCGCGCAGCTACCTGTTCGCCCACCCGGAAGACGTGCTGGACGAGGGGGCCGTCGCGCGCCTCGAGGCGACCGTAGAGCGGCGTCTCGCCGGGGAACCGATGGCCTATATCACCGGCGTCAAGGAATTCTGGTCGCTCGAGCTGATGGTGTCCCCGGCGACGCTGGTGCCGAGGCCGGAAACCGAGGTCCTGGTCGATCGGGCGCTGCGGGAGATTCCTCGCAAGGCCGAATGGTCCATCCTGGACCTCGGCACGGGCAGCGGCGCAGTTGCCCTGGCGATCGCGCGCGAACGTCCACTCTGCGAACTGACTGCGACGGACATCAGTGCCGCCGCGCTCGAGGTTGCCAGGCAAAACGCCCGGCAACTCATGCTCGGCAATGTCGAGTTTGTCGAGGGTGATTGG
Source organism: Woeseiaceae bacterium (assembly GCA_041572475.1). Lineage (GTDB taxonomy): Bacteria > Pseudomonadota > Gammaproteobacteria > Steroidobacterales > Woeseiaceae > UBA1847. The sequence continues at coordinate 33,655 of JBFFSI010000013.1, read as the reverse complement.
ACCGAGCCGGTGGCCGGCCGGAGGTTTCGCGTGATCGTGAGCAACCCGCCCTATGTCGGCGAGGACGATCCGCACCTGGAATCACTGACTGCCGAACCGGATATGGCGCTCACCTCCGGCGCCGAAGGCCTGGATGCCATCGGCATCCTCGCCCGGGACTGCAGGACCATCATCGAAGATGGCGGCCTCCTGCTTGTCGAGCATGGCGACGAGCAGCGGGAAGCCGTCGCCGACCTGCTCGGAGCGTATGGCTGGCAGTCGATCCGGTGTTACGATGATTACGCCGGCCTGCCCCGCGTGACCGGCGCTTACTTCGAAGCCAGCGAGACATCATGATTACGATCAAGACCAATCACGGCGACATCGTCGTGGAACTGTTTGACGAGAAGGCACCGATCTCCTGCGAGAACTTCCGCCAGTACGCCAGGGACGGACATTACGATGACACGATCTTCCACCGCGTCATTCCCAACTTCATGATCCAGGGCGGCGGCATGGACGAGAACATGGGCAGCAAGCCGACGCGCGACCCGATCAAGAACGAAGCGGACAACGGCGAACCCAACGCGCGGGGGACGCTGGCCATGGCACGCACGATGGTCGTCGACAGCGCCACCTCGCAATTCTTCATCAACCTCCGCGATAACGACTTCCTCAATCATGGCGGCCGCGACTTCGGCTACGCCGTGTTTGGCTGTGTCACCGAGGGCATGGACGTCGTCGACGCCATAGCGGGAGTCCAGACCGGGAATCGCGCCGGTCACCAGGACGTGCCCGTCGAAACGGTCAAGATCGTGGAAATGACCATTGACGAATAAATGGCGGTCGGCCTGAAGCAGCGGATTACCGGCCTGCTGCAGGCGGCAGCCTTGCTGACGGCCGTGTTTTCGATTGCAACTCTCGCCGGGCATCTGCACCGTTACCTCGAGCTGTTTTCCCACTTCCGACTTCAGTACCTGGTGGTTGCCGGGGGTCTCGGTCTGCTGCTGTTGGCCCTGAATAGCCGGCGCTGGGCTGCGCTCATGCTCGTCGTCGCCGCGATCAACGTCGTACCGGTTTACCCGTGGTACGTTGCGGAGGCACAGGCATCGGTGCCAGGCGGGACGCCGCTACGGCTGCTTTCGTTCAACATCTACGCCGGCAACGACGACACGGCCGCCCTGATCGATCTCGTGACGAGCGAGGAGCCGGATATCGTGTTCCTGCAGGAGGTCACTCCCCGGCACGGCCGTGAGCTCGCCGGCCTGCATGAAGGTCTCGACTACTCGCTCAACATTCCACGCGACGATACGTTCGGCATCGCCGTGTTATCGCGCCTGCCGTTCGAAAGTGCGCGGGTCATACAGAGCCCGCCCCACGATTTCCCGACGCTCGTGGTCGAGGTGCTCGTCGACGGTACGCCGGTCACCTTCGTGACGACTCACCCGACGCCGCCGCTCGGCGAGAGCGGCTTCGAGAGCCGCAACGAGCAGCTGGCGAGCATTGCCGACCTGCTCAGGGGCATCGAGGGACCGCGAGTGCTCATCGGCGACCTCAATACGACCATCTGGGGAAATCACTACGATCGGCTCGTGGAAGACACCGGCCTGATCGATGCTCGCTTTGGCTTTGGTGTTCAGCCAACCTGGCCGACCAGCCTGCCCTTCGCCATGATCCCGATCGATCACTGCCTCGTTTCTCCCGAATTCACCGTGCTCGACGTTCGCACGGGACCAGATATCGGATCCGATCATCGGCCGCTGCTCGTAGACCTCGCGCTATCCGAGGGCTAGTCCGTTGCCGACCGCCGGGCCCGGCGCCGGGGCAGGGCGTGTGGCGCACGCCCGTGGTCCATGATTTCTTCCTCGTACACCTGCGAGGCCGTCTGCGCCGCGGCCAGCGAATCCCCGAACGGCGCCGCTTCGGACACTGCCACGGCCGGTCGCTTCGCAGTCCTGGCCAGGGCAATGATCGTGAGCGCGATATGCAGACACGCCGCATACAGGAACAGGCCGACGTATCCTGTCAGCGTCATTAGCGCGGCGGCCAGAAACGGCCCTACGGAGGCGCCAATGCCGTACATGAGCAACAGTCCACTGGATACGAGGACCTGTTCGCCGGGACGCGCATGGTCATTGGCGTAGGCCACGCAGATCGAATAAAGCGGAAACGCCAGCATGCCCCAGGCGGCGGCCAGGGTGCTGGTCAGCAGCATCGAGGCGCCGGACACGAAGCTCACCAGGCCGATGCCGGCTACCGCGCCTCCCATACACATGGCGACGAGTACCGGACGCCTGCCGACCCTGTCCGACGTCATCCCGAGCGGCCATTGCGCCAGCGCGCCGCCGATGACAGCTGCCGTCATGAACCAGGCTGCAAGATCGACGTTGTCCGACACGCCTTGCGTAAACACGGGTGCCAGCGCCCAGAAAGACCCGTTCACGAGCCCGGTGACCAGCACACCGATCGTTCCTGTCGGTGAAACCCGCAGCAGCCGACGTACGTCGATTGCAACCGACTGCGGCGGATCCGGCGATGCTCCCGTTGACAGCGCGACGGGTATCGCGGCTATCGACACGAGCACCGATGCGATAGCGAAGAGCTGTATGCCGGTGGGATCGTACAAGAGCAGCATCATCTGGCCGATCGCGAGAACTGTCAGCGTAATCATCGCGTAAGTGGAGAATATGAATCCGCGGTTCTCATTGGTCGCCGTGTCGTTGAGCCAGCTTTCGATGACGATATAGATTGCTGCCAGGCAAAAGCCCGTGACGAGTCTCAGGCAACTCCACAACCACTGGTTCACGAAAAGCCCGTGCAGCAACGGCACAGCCGAGGCAAGGGCCGTCATTGCCAGGAAGACGCGCACGTGCCCGACGTTGCGCACCAACTGGCCACCCTTCAGGCAGCCGATGGTGAAGCCGAAGAAGTAGGCGGCACCCATCATGCCGATCGTTATGGTAGAGAAATTTTCCAACGTCGCCCTGACCGGCAACAACGTGCCCTGCAACCCCTGCCCCATCAGCAGTATGGAGACGCTGAACAGCAGCGCAGCGACTGGCGCGAGTGAACGATTCACGGTGTTGACTGGTCCTTGAAAAAGGTGGCAAATAGTCGGCCAGATACTGCCGCTTACACGGTATTCTAAGTCCCAGTTTGGAAAGCGAGAAGCAAAAACGGGTGAATAAGCCACGCAAGAAGCCGGTGACTCTAGGCTGGCGCGAGTGGGTCGACTTGCCCGAACTCGGGCTCCAGCACGTCAAAGCCAAGGTGGACACCGGCGCGCGGACGTCGGCCCTGCACGCGTTCGAGCTGCGCACGTTCACGGAAGGCGGCAAACAGCGCGTGGAATTCAAGATGCATCCGAACCAGAAGGATAACCAGACGGTGGTCGTCTGCGTCGCCAACGTCGTTGATGAACGCATCGTCCGTGATTCCGGGGGACATAAGGAGCAGCGGTTCGTAATCGAGACGCCGGTCAGGGTCGGTGACCAGGAATGGCCGATCGAAGTTACGTTGACCGCGCGTGACGACATGTTGTTCCGTATGCTGCTTGGGCGCACGGCCATGAAAGGCCGGGCCATCGTCGATCCTTCGCGGTCGTACCTCTCCAGTAAACGCAAGGCCGACAGCTGAGTAACCTCGCCATGAGCAAGAACCGCCCGATTACCATCGGTGGCACGACCGTCGAACCCGGTCACCGCGCCGCTATCAGCCTGCCGATCGCCGACCTGTACACCGGCACGTCACTGTCGATGCCGGTCAAGGTCATTAGCGGGCGGCGCGATGGGCCCGTGATCTTCATCTGTGCCGCGATACACGGCGACGAACTCAACGGCGTCGAAATCATCCGGCGCCTGCTCAAGCGCAATATCCTGCGTTCGATGCGGGGAACGCTGATCGCCGTACCAATCGTCAACGTGCACGGTTTTCTCGACCAGTCCCGCTATCTCCCGGACCGGCGCGACCTCAATCGCTCGTTCCCCGGCAGCCCGCGCGGTTCGATCGCAGCGCGCATGGCGAATACGTTTATCACCCAGATTGTCGCGAAGGCCGAGTGTGGCCTCGACCTGCACACGGGCGCGATCAACCGCAGCAACCTGCCGCAGATTCGCGCCAACCTGGACGATGGCCGCAACCTGGAGCTGGCCAGGCAATTCGGTGCACCGGTCATCATCGACTCGACCATACGCGATGGCTCCTTGCGCGGCTGCGCCGCGGAACGCGGCATCCCGCTGCTGGTTTACGAAGCCGGAGAGGCATTGCGGTTCGATGAAATCGCGATCCGCGCCGGACTCCGGGGCATCATCAGGGTGATGCGCCACCTGGAGATGCTCCCCGAAGGCAAGGCCACGAAGTCGCTGAAACCCGTGATCGCCGATTCGACGAGCTGGGTACGAGCGCCCGCGAGCGGTATCGTCAACCGCAAAGTCGAACTCGGAACGCGCGTCGTCAGTGGCCAGACGCTCGCGGTCATCGGTGACCCGCTCGGCGAGGGCCAGGAAAGCGCGTCAGCGCCGTTCGATGGCATCGTGATCGGCCGGAGCACCTTGCCGTTGGCCCATGAGGGTGACGCGCTGTTCAACGTCGCTGCGTTCAAGAGCGTGGCCCGCGCGGAAACCCGCGTCGAGCAATTTGCCGCAACCCATTCGGATTAAGCAACCGCCATGAAAATCGCAATCTTGTCGACCAACAGAAACCTTTACTCCACTCGCCGCCTGGTCGAGGCCGGGCAAGAGCGCGGTCATCAGATGCCCGTCTACAACCACAAGCGCTGCTACATGAACATCATGAGCAGCAATCCCGAGATCCATTACAACGGCGAAGCGATTCAGAATGTCGATGCAATCATTCCGCGCATCGGCGCGTCGGTATCGTTTTACGGCACCGCTGTCGTCCGCCAGTTCGAGGTCATGGGGGTCTACTCCCTGAATGAGTCGGTCGCGATCGGCCGCTCGCGCGACAAGCTGCGCGCATCGCAGCTGCTGTCGCGCAGAGGCATCGGCCTGCCAAATACCGGGTTCGCGAGCGCCCCCGGTGACACCGATGACCTGCTGAAATTGGTGGGCGGGCCGCCCGTCGTCATCAAGCTGCTCGAGGGAACGCAGGGTGTCGGCGTCGTGCTTGCAGAGACCCGGAAAGCCGCGGAGAGTGTCATCGAGGCATTCCGGGGGCTCAAAGCCAATTTCATCGTCCAGGAGTTCATCAAGGAAGCCGGCGGTGCCGATCTTCGCTGCTTCGTCATCGGCGACAGGGTCGTCGCGTCGATGATACGTCAGGCAAAAGAAGGAGAGTTCCGCTCCAACCTGCACCGCGGCGGCACCGCGAAGCTGGTGAAGATTACGCCGGAAGAACGGCGCACCGCGGTTCGCTCGGCGAGGGCTATGGGCCTCAATGTCGCGGGCGTCGACCTGCTGCGCTCGGCGCGCGGCCCGGTCGTCATGGAAGTCAACTCCAGCCCCGGCCTGGAGGGCATCGAACAGGCCACAGGCAGGGACGTGGCCGGCATGATCATCGAGTTCATCGAGAAGAACGCGAAGCACGGCAGTACCCGCACACGCGGCAAGGGCTGAAAATAAAAAGGGGCGCCAAAGGCGCCCCTCACTAGCGAATCCCGCTGCCTTTACCGGTAGTCATCCAGCGCAGAGTAGCTGTCGAATTCATCGTCGTCGTAATCGTCGTAGTCCTCGTAGTCTTCGTAATCTTCGAGCTCTTCGAAGTCGTCATCATCCTCTTCTTTCCAGCGTTGCTTGTTTCCGGGACCGCGCTTGCGCCGGCTGGCCAGCCGGATTTCCTCGCGCTGTATTTCACGCAGCATCTGCTTCACCGCCGCACTATCGTCGAAATCGAACTCATCGAAGTCGTCGTACAAAGGGCGCATTTGTCTCACTCCTCTCATTGAAGGGTCGTACGCGAAAATCTCGGCAGTTTGTCGCTCCAGGCGCTCCTGCGCATGGGCGAGTCCTGTGCCGAGGATTGGATCAATGAACGGTAAGCCCGCTGCAGAATCTCCCAGCAGACGTCCAGCTCGCCGACGTCTCGCGGCATGTACAGGATGACGCTGTCTCGGGCCAGCCTGCCCCATCCTCGCACCAGAACCTGGTAACGGTCCCGGTCGATCAATCCATGGACACCGATACCGTTGTGGTTGATGCGGCAGAAAAGGGGTGCAGGCTGCCGCTCGCGCGGCGACGGGGCCCGGATCTGCAAATACATATCGACCGACCATGGTACGGTTGCATCCGCGGCCTCAACGGTTGTCAGCTCCGGCAGTTCCGAGAGGTGCTCGGCGAGCGCCAGGCGAATGTTGAGATCGTCCGCCGACGCCCTGCGCGATCGGATCCTCACGGGAAGGTGAAACTGTGTCGATTCCAGGGCGGGTTCTGCCATGGTTGGACTCTCAGTGGGGCCTGTCTTTGTTGCAGTATCGGCAAATCAACTTTGATGTCAAGTATTTTGATATCAAAATAAATAGGACAATAATACCCCATGGATAAGGACGCGATCGACGACATCCTGGACCAGTGGTCTATCGAACGACCGGAGCTGGACACGGCCGCCCTCGGCGTGGTGATCCGGGTGATGACGCTGAACCGGCGGTTCGCACGGGAAGCAGCCCGTGCACTGGAAGCGCTGGGCCTGGAGCTTTTCGAATACGACGTCCTGTCGGCCCTGCGCCGCCAGGGTAAACCTTTCGCCCTGCCCGCGACCGCACTTGCGCGGGAAACTGACCTCAGTGCCGGGGCGATGACCAATCGCATCGATCGGCTGGAGGAGCGCGGGCTGGTGGAACGAAAACCGGATGCGACAGACCGTCGCAGCGTGATCGTCCGGTTGACGAGGAAGGGTATCGAGGTTATTGACGAGGCCATTCACGTGCGGCTGAAAGTGGCCAGGGAAAGCCTCGCGGAGCTCGGGAAAGCCGACCTCAACCGGCTTGCGGCGTTGCTACGTGCCGTGGTTCTGGGCGACGGCGACTAGATCCAGCGCTTCCACTTGAAATAGGCGACCAGGCCGATGCCCAGGCCGATCATCACGACGGCGGAGATCAGGAAGCCGTTGGGATCCTCGGTGCCGGGCAGGCCCGCCACGTTCATGCCCAGCATCCCCGTGACGAAGGTCAGGGGCAGGAAGATCGCAGCGACGACCGACAGCAGGTACATGCGCGCGTTCTGCTCATGCGCAATACGGTTCATGAGTTCTTCCTGGGTGACCAGCGCATTTTCACGCGCAAGATCCAGGTCCTCGATGTGCCGGGTCAGGCGATCCGCCTCCTCGCGCAGGTCAAAGGTCTCGTCGTCCGTGAGAACGCCTGCAGGATTGCGGGCAAGCCGATCGAGCGCCTCTCGCTGCGGCGCGAGATGGCGCCGCAGGGCCGCCGCCTGTCTCCTGACGATACCCAGTTCGGTCCTGACGGCTTCCGCATCGCCGGAACTCGCCCGTTCGCCCAGGCCGTCCAGCATGTCCTCGATGTTTTCCACGGCCGCCTCGATGCGGCCTGCGAGTCGGCCGGTCAAAGCGACCAGGAACTGGCCCGGCGTGCCGGGACCCTTGCCCTGGCTCAGGTCTTGCCGCACGTCTTCGATCGACAGGATCCGGCGTCGGCGCGAGGTGATGATCAGGCTTCGATGCAGCCACATCCGCACACCCACCATGTCGTCGGGCACCGCGCCCGGGTTCATGTTGATACCGCGCATGACGACGATGAGGCCGTCGGCTTCGGCGAGTGCCCGTGGGCGGGTCTCGACGGTCAGGAGAATGGCGGCGATGCCCGGATCGAGTCCGCTGTCCTTCTCGAGCCATCGTTGTGCCTGCTCGTTGGCCAGATCGAGGTCGACCCAGAGGAGGCCGGAATCCGGCGTCCACTCGGCAACCTCCTGGTCGCCAAGCTCCCTTGCTCCGCCCCTGCCATCGAGCAGCATTGCGATGCTGAAAGCCCGTTGCGTGCCGGTCATTGCTTACTTCCCTCGTTACCGGAGCCGGAGTCGACGACCCGGACCTCGAGCGGCGCCAGCGTGCTCATGTGCACGTCGCGCTGCGGGAAAGCGATCGTAATGTCGTGCTCACGAAAGAGCTCGTCTATGCGAAACCGGATCGAGCTGCGAATCTCCCGCAGGAAGCGTTCGCCGCCGACTTCCGCCCAGAAATAGACATCGAAAATCAGGGCGTTGTCGCCGAAATCGTCGAACACCACCGACGGTGCCGGCTCTGTCATCACGTCCTTCTCTTCGCTGACTGCCTGCCGGATCAGCTCTGCGACCTTCCTGACCGGTGAGCCGTAGGCGACGCCCACGCGAACGATCGTGCGAATGCGCTTGTCTACCAGCGTCCAGTTGACCACAACCCGCTCGAGCAACTGACTGTTGGGAATCATCATGTGCACGCCGTCGACCCGCAGGATGCGCGTCGAGCGGTTGCCGATGCGCTCGACGACGCCCATGCTGTCGTCGATTTCGATGAAGTCGCCAATCCGGATGGGGCGTTCCATCAGCAGGATCCAGCCGCTGATGAAATTGTTGATGATATTCTGGGCGCCAAAACCTACCCCGATCGCCACTGCGCCGGAGACGAATGCGAACGCCGCGAGCGGCACGTTGAGCAGCGCGAGGGCCGTCATGATGACGACAACGATCAGCGTGTAGAAGATGATCCGTTGCAGCAGGTAGGCGGCGTCGGCGCGCAACTCCGTCTGCGCCAGCCGTTTCTGGATGATGCGCTCGATCAGCTTGCTGACAATATAGCCGCCGACGATGACGAAAAGGATGAGAACGAGCTGGCTGACCAGCACGGCAGAGCCACCGATGCTGAACAACTCGAAGTTCCAGATTGCCCTGAGAGTTTCCATTGCCGCCAGCCTTTAGGGTTCGACAGACTTTAACGCCGCCGGCGTCAATTTCACACTACTAAATGGACCCTTTTCGTCGACGGCTCCCGACCTGCTCCGGCGTAGTCACCCACTGGTGACCCTGACGGCCGCATAGGCCAGGTAGGCCAGCAGCAGCATGCCGCCGATGGTACGTCCGAGCCGCGCTTGCCCCACGAAGAACACGGGGATCAGCAACGCGACCAGCACCCACGAAACTGCAAGGTCGAAAAGGCCTCCAGCAGGAACCGCAATGGGCTCTACGACGCCACTGGCGGGCAACACAACCAGCGTATTGAACAGGTTCGAGCCCACGATATTGCCGAGCGCGAGGTCGGGTTCTTTTTTCACGGCGGCCAGGATCGAGGTCACGAGTTCGGGCAGGCTCGTCCCGATGGCGACAATGAAGAGGCCGATAATCGTGGCGGAAATGCCGAGCCCGGCCGCAAGCTCGACGCCACTGTCGATCGTCAACTTGCCGCCCAGGAACAGCAACGCACACCCTCCAATCGCCATGGGCCATCGCCAGGGATCCGCGGACCGCTGCGACAGCAACGGGTAGCTCTCGACTTCGACCAGCAGCGGGTCTACCTGCTTGGCCCGAACGAATTCCAGCACGACCATGTAGACGAAAATACAGAACAGCAGCAACAACACCACGGAGTCCGACCGGCCGATCAGCGCATCGCGCTGCTCGAGCGGCGAGTCCAGCGCCAGCACCGCTGCGATCGTTGTCGCCAGCAACAGCAGTGGAATTTCGCGCCTTACCAGCTGACTCCCCATCGTGATGGGGGCAACCAGCGCCGTCACGCCCAGCACCAGCGCGAGATTGCTGATATTCGAGCCGATGACGTTGCCGAAAGCGAGGTCGGTCGCGCCTCTGGCGGCCCCGAGCACGTTGATCACGAGCTCGGGCGAACTCGTGCCGAAGCCCACCACGGTCAGGCCGATGACGAGCGGCGACACGCCATAGCCTGTTGCAATCTCCGACGCGCCGCGCACGAGCAGTGCACCACCGCCCAGCAGCGTGACGATACCGAGCAGCAGTGTGGTCGCGGTAAGCATGCCGTCAGGCCGCGTCGGCCCTCTTGGCTTCATAGCCGAGATTGGGGGCAAGCCACTTCTCGGCCTCGCCTTTGCTCATGCCCTTGCGCGCAGCATAAGACTCGAGCTGATCGCGGCCTATTTTGCCGACGGAGAAGTATTTCGCGTCCGGGTGTGAAAAATAGAATCCACTGACGGCGGCCGTGGGAAACATTGCGAAGGACTCGGTCAATTGCAGGCCCGTATTGTGCTCCACGTCGAGCAAACGCCACAGCTTGGCCTTTTCCGTGTGGTCCGGGCAGGCGGGATAGCCCGGCGCCGGCCGGATACCCGTATAGGCCTCCGCGATGAGTTCATCATTGCCGAGCCGTTCGTCGGCAGCATACCCCCAGAACTCCTTTCTCACCCGCTCGTGCAGGTATTCCGCCGCAGCCTCGGCGAGCCGGTCGGCGAGCGCCTTGAGCAGGATGGCGCTGTAATCGTCATGCGCCTTCTCGAACCGCGCGACGTGTTCGTCGATGCCGAAACCGGCCGTGACTGCGAAAGCGCCGACGTGGTCGCTCAAGCCGGTCTCGGCCGGTGCGACGAAGTCGGCAAGGCAGAACTGCGCCTGGCCGTCGGGCTTGGCGCGCTGCTGCCGCAGGTTACATAGCCTGAGCAACTCCTGACCGTCGCCATCGAACAGTTGCAGGTCGTCCCCGACCGCGTGGGCGCGGTAGAAACCAAGCACGGCGCGGGCCCGGAGCCAGCGTTCCGCGATCAGCCTGTCCAGCATCGCCTGCGCGTCGCGGTGCAGCGCGGTCGCGGCCTCGCCGACGTACTCGTCCGTCAGGATAGCCGGGAACTTGCCGCGGAATTCCCAGGCGTTGAAAAACGGCATCCAGTCGATGTAGCCGCGCAGCACGCCGAGATCGATCTCGTCCAGGATCTTGTGACCGGTGAACGAAGGGGTCGGCGGCCGGTAGCTGCCCCAGTCGCAGCGAAAACGGCGCTCGCGCGCCTCGTTGATCGACATTTGCGGGCTCAGCCGTGTCTTCCCCGCGTGCCGCTCGCGACGGCGCGCATTATCCTCGCGGGTCTTGCGAATGATTGCCGCGCGCGTGCCGGGCTCGACCAGCGCCTGGGCGACGCCGACCGAGCGCGAGGCATCCTTGACATAGATGACCGGCCCTTCGTATTCCGGCTCTATCTTGACGGCCGTGTGTGCCGGGGAGGTCGTCGCCCCGCCGATCAGGAGCGGCAACTCATAGCCCAGGCGTTGCATTTCGCTGGCAACGTGCACCATCTCGTCGAGCGACGGCGTAATGAGGCCGGACAGCCCTATGATTTGCGCGTCTTCGCGCCTGGCCGTCTCCAGAATCTTCTCGCAGGAAACCATGACACCGAGGTCGATGACCTCGAAGTTGTTACATTGCAAGACGACGCCGACGATGTTCTTGCCGATGTCGTGCACGTCGCCCTTGACCGTCGCCATCACGATCTTGCCGTTCGAGCTTATGACACCGTCTTTTCCGGCCTCGATGAACGGCACGAGGTGGCCGACGGCCTTCTTCATGACGCGCGCCGACTTGACGACCTGCGGCAGGAACATCTTGCCGGCGCCGAACAGATCGCCGACCACGTTCATGCCCGCCATGAGCGGTCCTTCGATGACATCGAGCGGCCGCGACGCAGCCAGCCTCGCCTCCTCGGTATCGGCAACGACGTGCTCGTCAATGCCGTTGACCAGCGCATGCTCGAGCCGCTTCTCGACCGGCGCATCGCGCCAGGCAAGCTCCCGTGCCTTGTTCTCACCGCCCGCTGCCTGGCCCTTGTAGTTCTCGGCCACGTCGAGCAGCCGCTCGGTCGCGTCGGAGCGGCGATACAGGACGACGTCCTCGACGGCCTCGCGGAGGTCCTCCGGCAGATCCTCGTAGATCGCCAGCTGGCCGGCGTTGACGATGCCCATGTCCATGCCCGCGCGGATCGCGTGGTAAAGGAATACAGAGTGAATGGCCTCGCGGACGGCGTTATTGCCGCGGAACGAGAACGACACGTTGCTCACCCCGCCGCTGACCAGCGCGCCGGGCAGTGTTTCCTTGATGATCCGCGTCGCCTCGATGAAATCGAGGCCATAACTGCCGTGCTCCTCGATGCCGGTCGCGATCGCGAAGATGTTCGGGTCGAAAATGATGTCCTGCGGCTCGAAGCCGACCATGCTCGTCAGGATCTCGTACGAGCGTTTACAGATTGCGACCTTGCGCTCGACCGTATCCGCCTGCCCCTGTTCGTCGAAGGCCATGACGATCACGGCCGCGCCGTAATCGCGCACGAGCTCGGCCTGCTCGATGAATGCCGCTTCGCCCTCTTTCATCGAGATCGAGTTGACGATCGCCTTACCCTGTACGCAACGCAGTCCCGCCTCGATCACCGACCACTTGGACGAGTCGATCATGATCGGCAGCCTGGCGACGTCCGGCTCCGCGGCAATCAGGTTGAGGAACTTCACCATGGCGCGCTCCGAGTCCAGCATGCCCTCGTCCATGTTGACGTCGATAACCTGGGCGCCGTTCTCGACCTGGGCGCGGGCAACCTGCACCGCCGCGGCGTAATCGTCGGCCTCGATCAGACGCCGGAAGATCGCCGAGCCGGTGACATTGCAACGTTCGCCGACGTTGACGAACAAGGCGTCCGGGCCGACGTTCAGCGGCTCGAGGCCGGCCAGCCGCAGCTGCGGGTCGATCGCCGGCAGCTTGCGCGGGGCGTATTCCGCAACGGCCTCGCGCAATGCCCGGATGTGCTCGGGCGTCGTGCCGCAGCAGCCGCCCACGAGGTTGACGAGCCCGCTTGCCGCGAACTCGCCGATGACCTCTGCCGTGTGTGCCGGCGTCTCGTCGTATTCACCGAACTCGTTGGGCAAGCCGGCATTCGGATGGGCGCTCACCCGCGTGTTCGCCACGCGCGAGAGCTCGGCGACGTACGGCCGCAGGTCGCTTGCGCCGAGCGCGCAGTTCAGGCCCACCATGAACGGCTGCGCGTGGCACACCGAATTCCAGAAGGCTTCCGTCGTCTGGCCCGAGAGTGTGCGCCCCGACGCATCGGTGATGGTTCCGGATATCATGACCGGCAGCGCCACGCCGCTGGCCGCGAAGCTGCGCCGGATGGCGAAGATAGCGGCTTTTGCGTTCAGCGTATCGAAGATGGTTTCGACCATCAGGAAGTCGGCGCCGCCCTCGATCAGCGCCCGGGCGGCCTGTTCGTAGGTCGCCGCGAGATCCTCGAAGCGAATATTGCGGAACCCGGGGTCGTTGACGTCGGGAGAGATAGACGCGGTCCGATTGGTCGGCCCGAGAACACCGGCGACGAACCGCGGGCTGCCGGTCCGCTCCGCATGGGCATCCGCGCACTCGCGAGCAAGGCGCGCGGCGGCCAGGTTGAGCTCTGGGACCAGGGACTCCATGCCGTAGTCGGCCATCGACGGCGCGTTGGAATTGAACGTATTGGTTTCGAGGATGTCGGCGCCTGCGTCCAGGAACCGGCGATGAATGTCGCGAATGAGTTCGGGCCTGGTCAGCGACAGCAGGTCATTGTTGCCCTTGAGGTCGTGCGTCCAGTCAGCAAACCGCTCGCCCCGGTAGTCGTCTTCGGTAAGCCCGAAGCCCTGGATCATCGTCCCCATGGCGCCGTCGAGCAGCAGGATACGCTCCTCGAGGGTCGCAGACAGTGCCTTGATGCGATCGATGCGTTCCATGACCGCGCCTCAGGCCGCCGCCTGCTTCGGCCGGACGCCGAGCGCGTGGCAGATCGCAAAGGTCAGTTCGGATCGGTTCAGGGTATAGAAGTGAAACTCGTTGATGCCCTCGGCCTGCAGCCTTTGCACCTGCTCGATGGCGACGCTCGCCGCGATCAGGCGGCGTGTTTCCGCATCGTCGTCCAGCCCGTCGAATCGATCACGCAGCCAGTCGGGTACCGATGCCCCGCACATTTGCGCGAAGCGCAGCAGCTGCGGGAAACGCGTGATCGGCAGTATCCCCGGCACGATCGGCGCCCCGATGCCGGCCGCTGCGGCAAGGTCCCGGAAACGCAGGAACACGCCGATATCGAAGAAAAACTGCGTGATGGCGCGCGACGCGCCGGCATCCAGCTTGCGTTTGAGGTTATCGAGATCGAACAGGGGATTGGGCGCCTCCGGGTGCACTTCCGGGTACGCCGCGACCGAGATATCGAAGTCCGCCACCCTCCTGAGGCCCGCAACGAGATCGGCCGCGTACGGGTAGCCGTCCGGGTGCGCCTCATAACCTTCACTGCCTTTCGGCGGATCTCCGCGTAGCGCCACGAGGTGCCGGACGCCCATATCCCAATACTCGCGTGCGATATCGTCGATCTCGCCGCGGCTCGCGCCGACGCAAGTGAGGTGCGGCGCGGCGGTGAGATCGGTCTCGTTGACGATTCGCTGGACCGCGTTGTGCGTGCGTGCGCGCGTCGATCCATCGGCGCCGTAGGTCACCGAGACGAAGCGCGGCGCCAGGCCCTTGAGGCGCTCGACCGACTGCCACAGCGTGGCTTCCATCTTCTCCGAGTTGGGCGGAAAGAACTCGAACGAGACCTGGACCGGGTTTGGCGTGTGTTCCGACATGGATATTCCCTTTCGGTCGTCAGGCGGCCGCGGCATCGGCACTTGCCGGCGTGGCGACGGCCAGCAGCCAGCGCGGCGTCTTCTGTGGAACCCGTTGCGGTGACGCCAGGCGGAGGCCCGCGGCCTGGCACCAGCCGGCGAACAGCGTCTCCAGCCGGGCACTGTCGCCGTCGTGCAAGGTGGCGAGCAGGATGATACGGCCGGTGGGTTTGAGGAGGCGACGCGCCTCGCAGATGGCGAGGATCGGCTCATCGGCGGTAGCCAGCGTGTCGTCGAGTATCACCGTGTCGAACTCGTCGTCGAACGGCAGCGCGTACATATTGCCCTTGCGCAGGCTTACGTTCTCGACGCCGGCGAGCAGCAGCTCGGCGCGGGCGAACTGGCGGGCATCCGCGTCGATGTCGACGCCCACGGCGCGGCCCGCGCGCGAGGCGAGCAGCTTCAGTATCCGCCCCTGCCCGCTGCCGATGTCCAGCAGGTCGCCGACCGGCGCGGTCACGGTCAGCGCGACGAGCGCCCGGTGCAGTCTCCTCGCGTCGTCATCGCTGTCGATTGCCGTCGGGGCCGCGGCCGGAACACCCCTGAATTCGCGCAACCGGTCGATGTCCCGTGCGAACGTCGGCTCGCCGGCCGGCAGCAGCGCCAGCAGCCGGCGCCGCTCCGCCGCGTCATCGCCCCGAAACGGCAACCGGTAATACGCAAACTGACCATCGCGGAAGCGCTCGAGCAGGCCCGCGGCACACAGCTGTTTGAGATGCTGCGACACGCGCGGCTGACTCAGCGCAAGTACGTGCGTCAACTCGGAAACGCTGCACTCGCCATGGGCGCAGATCGCAAGGATTCGCATCCGAACTGAGTCAGCGAGGGCCTTGAACCGGGTCAGCAGGCGTTCCGTTGTGTCTTGCATAATATAAATATATAAACATTTCTTTATATACAACCTCGAACAGCATAACACGGTGATATTTCAGGCGGTAGTGTCAGCGACTGTGACGCCGGTCGCGGATCACATAATCCGCTGTCTATAAGCTCGGCCCAACCAAAGTCGGCAAGCGGGCCGCCTGGCGGCGACTGTATGGACGGGAAAGCAACAAAGATCGAGAAACCCCTGGTGCTGGTCGCCGTCGAGGACGAGACCAGCCGCAAGGCGATCTGGGCGGTACTGGAACCGGCCGGCCTGCGCGTGGTGCCGGCCACCGACGCCAATGCCGCCGTGGACCTCTTCCGGAAAATGGGACCGGACGCGGTCCTTATCGGTACGCGGGCCCAGGACACGGTCGGCCTCGACATCTGCAAGACTATCCGCGCCGACGATCTCGGACGTGAAATCCCCATCCTGATGTTTTGCGACAAGGACGATGCGGTGCTCGGGGCCAGGGCGTTCGATGCCGGCGCCTCCGAGATCGTCGAGAGCCCGGTCGCTTTGGGCCTGCTGCCCTACCGTCTGCATAACGCGCTGCAGACGGCCCGATCGCTGAGCGACCTGACGGGCCTCATCAGGGCGATACCCGACCTCATCTTCATCGTTAACGAAGACGGCGAGGTACAACACGGGCTGAGCGGGCCGGACGCTACGCATACCTTGCAGATCAAGGCGCTCGCGACCGCGAACCAGATCAATTTCTACCCTTGCGAGAACGATGACACGGCCATTGCCCGCATTCGCCGCGCACTGGAAACCGGCAAACCGCAGGTTTACGAGCACAAGCTCGACGCCCTGGGCATCCACCTCGAGACGCGCTTCGTTTCCCGCGACAAGCACACGGTGCTGGCCATCGTTCGGGACATCACCGAGCGCAAGTCGGCGGAAGCCGAGATCTACAACCTCGCCTACTACGACG
Source organism: Woeseiaceae bacterium (assembly GCA_041572475.1). Taxonomy (GTDB): domain Bacteria; phylum Pseudomonadota; class Gammaproteobacteria; order Steroidobacterales; family Woeseiaceae; genus UBA1847. The sequence goes on along the minus strand of JBFFSI010000013.1, from coordinate 17,313 downwards.
AGCTTACGGAACTCCCGAACCGGGAGCTCTTCAGCCAGAGCCTCGAGCGCACGATCGAGCGCGCCGAGCGGGACAACAAGAAATTCGCCGTGCTGTTCGTCGACCTCGATCGCTTCAAACGCATCAACGATACGCTGGGCCACAGCATCGGCGACCAGCTGCTGAAAGACGTCGCGATCAGGCTCGCCAAGTGCGTGCGATCAACCGACTCCATCGCCCACGTGCACCGGGAGGCGGGCGAGACGATCCGGCTCGCGCGCCTGGGCGGCGACGAGTTCGTCGTCAAGCTCTACGGCATCGATAACGAAGAGACGGTCGCAACGATCGCCAGGCGCATCATCAACGAGCTGACGCCCCCGTTCAACTGCGGCGGCCACCAGTTCGTCGTCACGCCGAGCATCGGCATTGCGCTGTATCCGCAGGACGGGCAGAGCGGCGAGCAGCTGCTCATGAATGCCGACTCAGCCATGTACAGCGCGAAGAACCTCGGTCGCAACAATTTCAAGTTTTACTCGGAGACGATGCGCACCAAGTCGCTGCACCGGCTGGACCTCGAAAACCAGATTCGGACGGCGATCGAGAAAGACCAGTTCTCGCTGCACTTCCAGCCGAAGGTCGATGCCGGGAGCTTTCGCCTCGTCGGTGCCGAGGCCCTGATCCGCTGGCAACATCCGGTGCGCGGTGCCATCGCCCCGGCCGACTTCATTCCCATTGCCGAAGAGACCGGACTCATCATCCCGATGGGCCAGTGGGTACTGCAGGAGGCCTGCCGCCAGGTCAAGGCGTGGGCCGGCACTGCCGTCGGCGCGGTGCCCGTCTCGGTCAACATATCCAGCCACCAGTTCCGTGACGGCGGCCTCGCCGACGACGTCGTCGCGGCGGTCAAAGCCGCCGGCATCCGGCCCGGATTGCTGGAACTCGAGATCACCGAAAGCGTGTTGATGCAGGAGCTGGAGACGACGCTGGTCGAGCTCAAGACACTCAAGCGTTCCGGCATTTCGCTATCGATCGACGATTTCGGCACGGGCTACTCGTCCCTTAGCTACCTGAAACGTTTCCCCATCGACACGATCAAGATCGACCGATCCTTCGTCCAGGAGCTGCACCAGGGAGCGGACGACGCCGCCATCTGCGCGGCTATTCTCGCCATGGCGACGCAGCTGGGCCTGAAGGTGGTCGCGGAGGGCGTGGAGACCCGCGAGCAGCTCGAGTTCCTCCGGCGCCACGGCTGCGACCATATCCAGGGCTTCATCTTCGGCAGGCCGCGCTCGGCGATGGACTTTCTCGCCTTCCTCGACGGCCTCGGTAAACCCGGCCCGACAGGCCAGGAAGCGGACCGGGCAACGGCCTGAGCGGCCCGGATTCAGGACAACTTGTCTTTCAGGATGGCGTTGACCTGCCCGGGGTTGGCCTTGCCGCCGGTTTCCTTCATGACCTGGCCGACGAAATAGCCGATCAGCTTGTCCTTGCCGGCCTTGTACTCGGCGACCTGTCCCGGATTGGCCTCGATGACCTTGTCCACGATCGCTTCGATCGCCGATGTATCGGTGATCTGCTTGAGTCCTCTTGACTCGATGATCGCATCCGCGGTGCCCTCGCCCGCCCACATCGCCTCGAAGACCTCCTTGGCCATCTTGCCGGAGATCGTGCTGTCCTTGATGCGGTCGAGCAGACCGGCGAGATCCTGCGCACAGACGGGGCTCTCCTCGATATCGAGCCCGTCGCGGTTTAGCGCCGCCAGGACGTCGCCTATGACGAAGTTCGCGACCCCCTGGGCCTTGCCGTCCGTCGCGCCGGCGGCGGCTTCGAAGTAAACGGCGAGCGCGCGCGAACCGGTCAGGATGGCAGCGTCATCGGGCCGCAGGCCATACTCCTCAATGAAGCGCTGCTGCTTGGCGTCGGGCAGCTCGGGCAGCGTCTTGCGCACGGCCTCGATATAGGCTGCATCGATCTCGACGGGCAAAAGGTCCGGGTCGGGAAAGTAACGGTAATCGTTAGCCTCTTCCTTGGACCGCATCGAGCGGGTCTCGTCCTTCGCCGAGTCGTACAGGCGCGTCTCCTGCACGACCTCGCCGCCCTCTTCGAGGGTGTCGATCTGGCGCTCGATCTCGATGTTGATCGCGCGCTCGATGAAGCGAAACGAATTCAGGTTCTTGAGTTCGGCGCGCGTTCCGAACTCTTCCTGGCCCCGCGGGCGCACGGATACGTTGGCGTCGCAGCGGAACGATCCCTCCTGCATGTTGCCGTCGCAGATGCCGAGGTAACGGACGAGCGTGTGGATCTTGCGCATGTAATCGGCCGCTTCTTTCGCCGAGCGCAGGTCGGGCTCGGAGACGATCTCCAGCAGCGGCGTCCCGGCGCGGTTCAGATCGATGCCGGAATACCGGCCGAGGCCCTCGTGCACGGACTTGCCCGCGTCTTCCTCGAGGTGCGCGCGCGTAATGCCGATGCGCTTGTCGTTGCCGTCTGCGTCGGTGATGAACAGCTCGCCGTGCTCGACGATGGGCAGCTCGTACTGGCTGATCTGGTAACCCTTCGGCAGGTCCGGGTAGAAGTAGTTCTTGCGCGCGAAAACCGAGCGCGCCGCCACCGTGGCATTCACGGCCAGGCCGAACATGGTCGCCATGCGGACGACCTCCTCGTTGAGCACCGGCAGTACGCCAGGATAACCGAGATCGACCAGGCAGGCCTGCGTGTTCGGCTCGGCCCCGTAGGCCGTCGAGGCGCCCGAGAAGATCTTGCTCGTCGTGGCCAGCTGGGCGTGGATCTCGAGGCCGATCACGGCTTCCCAGGCACCGCTCACTGGTAGTCTCCCGGGCAGGCGGCGTGCCAGTCCGTGTGCTGTTCGAACTGGTGCGCGCAGCGCAGCAACACGTCCTCCCCGAAATGCGGCCCGACAAGGTGCAGGCCGACGGGCAGTTCGTCGACGAAGCCGCAGGGCACGGACACACCCGGCAATCCGGCGAGGTTGGCGCCGATCGTGTAAATATCGTTCAGGTACATCGTGATCGGATCGTCGAGCTTGTCGCCCAGCCTGAATGCCGGGGTCGGCGAGGTGGGGCCGGCGATCACATCGACCGATTCGAAGGCCCGGCGAAAGTCGGCGGCGATCAGGTGCCGGACCCGCTGCGCCTTGAGGTAGTAAGCGTCGTAATAGCCTGCCGACAGCACGTAGGTGCCGGTCATGATGCGGCGTTTCACCTCGGCGCCGAAGCCCTCCCCGCGGCTGCGGCAGTACATGTCGAACAGGTCCTCGGGGTCTTCGGCCCGATGCCCGAAGCGCACCCCGTCGAAACGCGAGAGGTTCGACGAGCACTCGGCCGGGGCCACGACATAGTAGGTCGGCACCGAGAGGTCGATGTTGGGCATGTCGACCTCGACCAGGGTCGCGCCCTGGGCCTCGATCGCGGCGAGCGCCTCCCGGACAGCCCTGGCACAGCCCTCGTCGAGCCCGGCGTCGAAGTGCTGGCGCACGACACCGACCCGCAGACCGTCGAGCGGCGTGTCGAGCCCGCCGAGATAGTCCGGCACGGGCTGATCGATGCTGGTCGAATCGCGCGAATCGAAGCCGGCCATGACGCCGAGCAGCAACGCCGCGTCGGCGGCCGATCGGGACAGTATGCCGGCCTGATCGAGGCTCGAGGCAAAGGCGATCATGCCGTACCGCGACACCCGTCCGTAGGTCGGCTTGATCCCGAAAATGCCCGACAGCGCGGCCGGCTGGCGTATCGACCCACCGGTATCGGTACCGGTCGCGGCAGGCACGAGGCGTGCTGCCACGGCTGCCGCCGAGCCGCCCGACGAACCGCCCGGGGAGCGTTCCGGATCCCACGGGTTGCGGACCGGGCCGTAGTAGCTGGTCTCGTTCGACGAGCCCATCGCAAACTCGTCCATGTTGGTCTTGCCGAGCATGACGGCACCGGCATTGCCAAGGCGCTCGACCACGGTCGCATCGTACGGGGAGACGAAATTCTCGAGCATCCGCGAGCCGCAGGTCGTCAGCACTCCGCGGGTACAGAAAATGTCCTTGTGCGCTATCGGCAGGCCGCTCAGCGGCCCGGCCTTGCCGGCGGCCCGGACCTCGTCGGCCTTGCGCGCGGACTCGAGCGCTTTGTCCGCGGTTACCGTGATAAAGCAGTTGAGGTCACTGTCCCTCTGATCGATGCGATCCAGCATTGCCGAGGTGACCTCGACGGACGAGAACTCGCCTTTGTCGAGGCCGGCCCTGATCTCGGTCAGCGTTTTCTGGTGCAGATCCACGGCCATGGCTCACTCGATAACCTTGGGCACCAGGTACAGCCCGCCCTCGACCGCCGGCGCATTTTGCTGAAAATGGTCTCGATCGTCGGCCTCGGTGACCTGGTCCGGACGCAGTCGCTGGGCCACATCGAGCGGATGCGCCATCGGGATTACGTGGTCGGTAGAGGCCTGGGCCAGCTGGTCCACGAAATCCACGATCCGGGACAGCTTGTCGACCGTCTCGGCAAACTCCTCGTCGGCGAGCCGGAGCCGCGCCAGCACCGCGATCTGCTGAACTTGTTCCTTATCGAGCGACACGGGGATTTCCTGCTGTTTTTGCTGCAAACACCGCCCTGCCGGCGGCAGCGCAGCAATGATACACGCCGCCTTGTGCAATGTCGTGCGCATTGTTAGATTAGCGCGTTAATCTTGCTTCAGGGCCCTTTCCCTTCATGTTCAAGAACATCCTGGGTTATTTCTCGAATGACCTGTCCATCGATCTTGGCACCGCCAATACCCTGATCTATTCGCGCGGCCACGGTATCGTCCTCGACGAGCCTTCCGTTGTCGCTATTCGCGAGGACTCGGGGCGCGGTGGCCGCCTCGTCGAGGCCGTGGGCGCCGATGCCAAAAACATGCTGGGACGCACGCCGGGCAACATCACCGCCATTCGGCCACTGAAAGACGGTGTGATCGCGGATTTCACGGTCACCGAGAAAATGCTGCAGCACTTCATCCGCAAGGCTCACCAGTCCCGGTATTTCCGGCCGAGTCCGCGGGTGCTGATCTGCGTGCCCTACGGCTCGACACAAGTGGAGCGGCGTGCGATTCGGGAATCTGCCGAAGGCGCCGGCGCCCGCAAGGTGCACCTGATCGACGAGCCGATGGCCGCAGCGATCGGCGCCGGCATGCCGGTACACGAAGCGCGCGGCTCGATGGTCCTCGACATCGGCGGCGGCACGTCCGAAGTCGCAGTCATCTCCCTGAACGGCATCGTCTACGCAGCCTCGGTCAGGATCGGCGGCGACCGCTTCGACGAGGCCATTACGAATTATGTGCGCCGCAACTACGGCATCCTGATCGGCGAGGCCACGGCGGAGCGCATCAAGCACGAAATCGGCTCGGCCTTTCCCGGCCAGGAGGTCCTCGAGATCTCGGTCAAGGGCCGCAACCTGTCCGAAGGCGTGCCGCGCAGCTTCACGCTCAACAGCAACGAGATACTCGAAGCGTTGCAGGAGCCGCTCCAGGGCATCGTCGGTGCCGTGAAGGAGGCTCTCGAGCAGACGCCTCCGGAACTCGGCGCCGATGTCGCCGAGCGTGGTATCGTTCTGACAGGTGGCGGCGCCCTGCTGCGGGACCTCGACAAGTTACTCATGGAAGAAACCGGTCTGCCCGTGGTCATAGCGGACGACCCGATGACCTGCGTTGCACGCGGCGGTGGCCGGGTCATCGAACTGATCGACGAGCATGGCCCCGCCGTATTCGGCCTGGAGTAAATCATTAACCGGGCCTGGCTGACGAACGGCGGGCGCTGATGGTCGCTTCCGGATCCTCGAACACCAACCCGGCACGTATACCCGCCCTCGGCATCCGGGCGCTCGTTTTCATTGCACTCAGCCTGTTGCTGATGGTCCTCGACCACCGGCAGCATTACCTCGACCTCGTTCGGCAGACCCTCGGCGCCGTCGTTTACCCGATCCAGGTGGTCGTAGACTCTCCTTTTCGGTTGTGGGACTGGATCGGGGAATCCTCGCGCAGCCGGCAGGAACTGCAGCTCGAACTCAGCCGCCTGCAAGCTGAGCGCCTGATCACGAATGCGAGATTGCAGAAACTGACAGCGCTCGAAGCCGAGAATGCGCGACTGCGCGACCTGCTCGAAGCCCGCTCGCAGGTTCGCGACGAGATCCGGGTCACCGAGATCATGGCCGTCGACGCCAACCCGTTCCGGCACAGCATCATCATCGATGTCGGCCAGAGGGACGCAGTGTATGACGGTCAGGCAATTGTCGACGCCGCCGGGGTCGTGGGCCAGGTCATCCAGACCGGCCTCACGACGTCGCAAGCACTCCTGATCTCCGACCCGAGCCACGCCCTGCCAGTCGAGGTCAATCGTAACGGCTTGCGTACCATCGCGAAGGGCACCGGCGAACTCGATCGCCTCGACCTGCCCTTCCTGCCGAACAATGCCGATATCGAGGTGGGCGACTTGCTCGTGACGTCGGGGCTCGGTGGCATGTTCCCGGCTGGCTACCCGGTCGCCGTCGTCACGACCGTCAACCGCATTCCGCAGGAACCCTTCGCGGACGTTTCCGCGACACCGGCCGCCTCGCTCGACCAGGTCCGCGAGGTGATGCTCATCTGGCCGTCGCCAGGCGGCGATTCAGCGGGAGCCGGCAATGAGTAGCTACGGCGCCGCCCGCCTGCCGGTCATCGTGACGATCATCGTGGCGCTGATGCTCACGGTCGTACCTTTGCCGGACGCCGCGGAGCCGTTCCGTCCCGACTGGATCGCGCTGACACTCATTTACTGGGCGATGATGCTGCCCCGGACCTGGAGCGTCGGCTCGGCCTGGTTTGTCGGCCTGTTGCTCGACGTCGCCCAGGGGACGATTCTTGGCCAGCATGCTCTCGCTCTTTGCGTCGTCGTGTTTGTCACGGTGCGGTTCCACCTGCTCATGCGCGTGTTCCCGATGCAGCAGCTGACGGCGACCATTTTCGCCCTGCTCGCGCTCTACCAGTTCGTGCTGTTCTGGATCAACGGCGTCGCCGGCATCAACGTCGCCACTATCCACTACTGGGCGCCCGTGCTCGCCGGAACCGTGCTCTGGCCGGTGGTGACGATGCTGCTCTCCGGTATTCGCATGCGCACCCACTCCGGCCGGTAGCGTGGACCTGCTCTCTCCGATCAAAGATCACCACTCCGAGCGGCGGCTGTTCCTCGCCCGGGTCGTTTTCGCCTCGGTCGTGGGCTTCCTGCTCCTCGGCCTCGTGATTGCGCGGCTCGTGCAGCTGCAGGTATTCGACTACGAGGCGTTCGCGGCCCAATCCCAGGGCAACCGGGTGCGCATCGAGCCGGTGCCGCCGATACGCGGCCTGATCTTCGACCGCAAGGGCCGCGTCCTCGCCGAAAACCTGCCGGCCTACCAGCTCGAACTGATACCGGAGCAGGTGGCCGACATCGACGGCACCCTCGAAGGCCTGGCGCAACTGGGCCTGATCGAGGCGGAGGAAATACCCAGAATCAGGGACCTCAGCGCGACGGGGCCCCGATTCAAGCCGGTAACATTGAGGTTGCGCCTGACCGACGAGGAGATTGCCAACTTCGCGATCCAGCGGCCTCGTTTCCCCGGCGTCGACTTCCAGCCCCGGCTCGTCCGGCACTACCCGCATGGCGAGGCTGTCGCCCATGCTGTCGGCTATGTCGGCGCTCTGTCGAGGGAAGACCTGCAGAGGCTCGACGGCTCCAATTACGCGGGCACTGCTCATACAGGCAAGACCGGCGTCGAAAACGGCTTCGAGTCGAACCTGCACGGCGACGTCGGCTACTCGCACGTCGTGTCCAACGCTTTCGGCCGGAGGATATCCGCGGACTCGCTCGAGCTCGCGGACACGCTGCCCATCGACGAGACGCCCGAGCCGGGCGAAAACGTTTACCTGAGCCTCGACCTGGACCTGCAGTTGGCCGCGCTGAACGCGCTCGAAGGCCGCCGCGGCGCAGTCGTTGCCATAGACCCGTGGAGCGGCGAGATTCTCGCACTGATCAGCTCGCCGAGCTTCGACCCGAACCTGTTCGCGGTGGGCATGAGCATAGCCCAGTTTTCCGCGCTGCAGGACGACCCGGACCGGCCACTCTTCAATCGCGCGGTGCGCGGGACCTACCCGCCCGGATCGACGATCAAACCCATGCTGGCGATGGCAGCGCTGGAAACCGGCGCGACGAGCCTCGGACGCAAGGCGATATGCCGCGGCTTCTTCATGCTGCCGAACACGACGCATCGTTATCGCGACTGGAAGCCGGAGGGCCACGGCGAGGTCGACATTCATGATGCAATTACCCGGTCCTGCGACGTGTACTTCTACGAGATCAGCGTCGATATCGGCATCGACAATATGCATGACTACCTCGACCGCTTCGGCCTGGGGCAGCCGACCGGGATCGATATCCGCGGCGAAAACCGCGGCCTGGTGCCGTCCAAGGAATGGAAACGCAACGCTTTTCGTAACCGGGAAGACCAGCGGTGGTTCAACGGCGAGACTGTCATCGCCTCGATAGGTCAGGGCTACATGCTGACAACGCCCCTGCAGCTGGCGAGCGCAGCCGCGGCGCTGGCGACACGTGGCGTCCGCTACCAGCCGCACCTCGTGGCCGCGATCGAGGACGCGCTGACAGGAGAGCGCACGCTGGTAGAGCCGCGCCGCCTCGACGACGTGGAAATAGACAATCCCCAGCACTGGGATGCCGTACTGGGTGCGATGCACGACGTGATGCAGGACGTGCGCGGCACGGCTTACGCGGTGGGCGGCAATGCACCCTACCAGATGGCCGGCAAGAGCGGCACCGCGCAGGTTTTCTCGGTGGCCCAGGAAGAGGAATACAACGAAGAGGAGGTCGAGGAGCGGCTGCGGGACCACGCACTGTTCATCGCCTTTGCGCCCTTCGAGGATCCTCGCATCGCCGTCGCCGTCATCGTCGAAAACGGGTCGAGCGGCAGCCGTGTCGCGGCGCCCATCGCGCGCGCAATCATGGATCACCATCTCGGGTTTAGCAGCCATGCGGCTGAGTGACACGCACCGACTGATAACGGGCAAGGCGGCAGCGCTGGGCGACGTCGGTGCCCTGATGCGACGGCTGCACGTGGACGGCCCGCTGCTGGGCGGGATCCTGTTGATCTGCGCCGTCGGCCTCGTCGTGCTTTACAGCGCGGTGGGCGAAAACATGCGCCTCTGGCTGAACCAGCTCATCCGCCTGGGTATCGCGCTCATTGCGATGCTGATTGCCGCACAGATGCCGTCGGACTTCCTGAGACGCTGGACACCGTGGGGTTACCTGGCGGGCCTCATCCTGCTGGTGCTCGTGCTGGTCACGGGCGAGGTCGGCCAGGGCGCAAGACGCTGGCTCGATCTCGGCATCCGGTTCCAGCCCTCGGAAATCATGAAGCTTGCCGTACCGATGATGACCGCGTGGTACCTGCACAAGCGGCGCCTGCCGCCGAGGGCCGGGCCACTGCTCCTGATTGCCGTGCTGATCGCCGTGCCGACGCTGCTCATCGCCTGGCAGCCCGACCTCGGCACCGCACTGCTGATCGCCGCTTCGGGCATCATCGTCATCGTGCTCGCGGGCCTGCCGATCAAGCTGATGGTGGCGCTGGCCGTCGCCGCCGTTCCCGGCGCCCTCGTCCTTTGGAACTTCATGCAGGACTACCAGAAACAGCGCGTCCTGACCCTGCTCGACCCTGACAGCGACCCGCTCGGAGCGGGCTACAACATCATCCAGTCCAAGATCGCGATCGGCTCGGGCGGCCTGTTCGGCAAAGGCTGGACGAACGGATCGCAGGCCCAGCTCGACTTCCTTCCGGAGCGCGACACCGACTTCATCTTCGCGGTGATGAGCGAGGAACTCGGGTTCCTCGGTGCGCTGTCCCTGATTGCGCTCTATGTTTTCGTTATCGGGCGCGGGCTGTATATCGCGGTGCAGGCGCCGGACACCTACTCCCGCCTGCTGGCAGGATCGATCAGCCTGACGTTCTTCGTCTACGTGTTCGTGAATACCGCGATGGTCACGGGCCTCGTGCCCGTCGTCGGCATTCCTTTACCACTGGTCAGTTTTGGCGGCACGTCGATGGTGACGCTCATGGCCGGATTCGGTATTCTGATGTCGATTCAAACGCACCGGAAATTGCTGCCACACTGATGAAGTTCAGACCTCTGGCTGGCTTGGCTCTTTTCCTGTTCGTTGCAACGGACGCACTCGCGATCGACCTCGATCGCCCCGACGTTGCAGCGTTCATCACGGAAATGGTCAGCGAGCACAATTACGACCGCGAAGCACTGCGGGATATTCTCGGGCAAGCCGAGATCAAGCCGTCGATCCTCGAGCTGATCAGCAAGCCGGCCGAGAAGACGCTGTCGTGGGGCGATTACCGGCCTATTTTCCTGACGCGAGAGCGCATCGATGCCGGCGCCAGGTTCTGGAAGAAGAACCGCGCGGCGCTCGAGGCCGTCAGCAAAGATTCCGGCGTGCCCGTAGAGATCATGGTCGGCATCATCGGCGTCGAGACCTATTTCGGCCGCATCACGGGAGGCCATCGCGTACTGGACGCCCTGGCGACACTGGCTTTCGACTACCCGCCGCGCTCGAAATTCTTCCGCAGCGAGCTCGAACAGTTCCTGCTGCTGGTCCGTGAAGAACAGATGCGGGCGACCGACGCGTTCGGCTCCTACGCAGGAGCCATGGGCCGACCACAGTTCATGCCCTCGAGCTACAGGGCTTACGCGGTGGACTCGACAGGCGACGGCAAGCGCGACATCTGGAATGACTGGACCGACGTCGCCGGCAGCGTCGCCAACTATTTTGTCGAGCACGGCTGGCGGACTGGCGAGGAAGTCGTGGCGCGGGCGACGCTGGGCGAGAGCTGGACAGGCACGGTTGCGGACAACGGCCTCAAGGCCGAGGACACGGTGGGCTCGCTCAGCAAGCAGGGCATCCTCTTCTCGACCGGGCTGCCTGCCGATAGCGCCGGCCAGCTGATCACGCTGCAAGGCAAGAAAGGCACCGAACACTGGGTCGGCTTCCACAACTTCTACGTAATCACCCGCTATAACCGCAGCGTGATGTACGCGCTCGCCGTGTACCAGCTGGGCCAGGAAATTGCCCTCAAGGTGAATGGCGATGCCTCGTAGCCTCCTGCGCCCGGCAGCTGTCCTGTTGCTGGCGGCAACGCTCGGCGCCTGCGGCTCCGGCAACGTCAGGGACGGGGCGCCGCGCTCCGGCAGCATCGCGATACCGGATCTGCCCTCCGACGCGATCCCGAGACCCGAGCCCCGGAGCCGCTACGGCAACGGGCCCGTGTACGAGGTTTTCGGCCAGAAGTACACGGTCATGCAAAGCGGCGCGGGCTACAAGAAGCGCGGAGTGGCCTCCTGGTACGGCACGAAGTTTCACGGCAACCTCACGTCGATGCGGGAGCCCTACGACATGTATGCGATGACGGCAGCGCACAAGACGCTGCCGCTGCCCTCATACGTGCGCGTGCGCAACCTGCGTAACGACAAGACCATCGTGGTACGGGTGAACGACCGGGGGCCTTTTGCGCACAACCGGATCATCGACCTGTCCTATGCTGCGGCGCTGAAGCTGGACATGGTCCGTGACGGCACGACACTGGTCGAGGTCGAGACCATCGGCTTCGACGAACCGCAAGGCGATCGGCCCGTGCGCCAGACGACCGCCGCGGCAGGCCCGCCGGAGCCCGCGGTGGAGCATGAAAACACGATCTACGTGCAGGTCGGCGCCTTCGGCGACCGGGAGAACGCCACCCGCCGGCTTGCAGCCCTGCGCTCCGGGGGCATCGGCACCTCGTTCGTGGTCGAGGACACCTCGACGAGCCCTGCTCTGTTCCGCGTCCGGATCGGGCCGATTCGCGACGTCACCCAGTATGATCTCGTGGTGGAGGAGCTCGACCGGCTGGGCATTTCCGATCCCTATTTGGTTACCGAGTAGACTCGCCGTTACAATACGCGGCCTGTTGTCCATCCCCGAGATTTCATGAAAGCCCGAATCCTCGCGCTCGTCGCGCTCGTCGCCTTTGTCTATCCGCTACACGCCCAGGTCCGGCCGCTGCCGTCCCCGCCGATTATCGGCGCGACGAGTTACTACGTGGTCGACAGCCAGACGGGCCATGAGTTCGCTGTTCTCGAACCCGACAAGAGAGTGGCGCCTGCAAGCCTGACGAAGCTGATGACCGCCTACGTGGTCTTCCACGCGCTGCGGGAGAACCAGGTCGCGCTCGAGGACGAGGTGACGGTCAGCGAGAAGGCCTGGCGCGCCGAGGGCTCCCGGATGTTCATCGAGGTCGGCAAGCGAGTGTCGATCCAGGACCTGCTGCTGGGAATGATCGTGCAGTCGGGCAACGACGCGAGCATCGCGCTGGCGGAGCACCTCGCCGGCACCGAGTCGGTCTTTGCCGAGATCATGAATCAGTATGCGAAGGCCCTCGGCATGAACTCGAGCAATTTCGTCAATGCGACGGGCCTGCCCAGTGACGATCATTACTCGACGGCGCGCGACCTGGCGGCGCTCGCCCGGGCAATCATTGCCGAGTTTCCGGACTACTACCGCTGGTACTCGGTGCGCGAGTTCACCTACAACGGTATCAAGCAGCCGAACCGCAACAACCTGCTCTGGCGGGACGATTCCGTCGACGGCATGAAGACCGGTATGACCGACGCAGCCGGCTACTGCCTCGTGTCCTCGGCGCAGCGCGACGGCATGCGCGTCGTCTCGATCGTGCTCGGCACCTCGAGCGCCAAGACCCGCATCGACGGCAGCCAGGCCCTGATCAATTACGCCTTCCGCTTCTTCGAGTCGCGCCTCGTGTACAAGGCAGGCGAGGAAATCACGCGTGCCAGGGTATGGAAATCGGCCGCCGAGTTCTCCTCGCTGGGCGTCCTCGAGGACCTTTACGTGACCCTGCCGCGAGGTGCCTACGATTCCCTCGAATCGACGATGGACATCCCTGCAATCATCGAGGCGCCGGTGGCCGCGGGCCAGCCGCTCGCCGAGCTCAGGATCAGCCTCGACGGACAGCAGCTGATTGCCGAGCCGCTGCGCGCACTCGAGGACAACCCTGCCGGTTCCTTCTGGCAGCGCACGCTGGACAGCGTCAGCCTCTGGTTCGAATAACGGGAGGTCCGAATGAGCGAAGAGACCCTGCTCGAATTTCCCTGTGATTTCCCGATCAAGATCATGGGCAAGGACAGTCCGGAGTTTCGCGCGATGGCCGTTGCCCTCATCGAGAGCCACACCGGCCCGCTGGAGGCCGAGCGCGTGCAAACCGCGCTCAGCCGGAACGGCCGGTTCGTCTCGATCACGGTGACCGTCAACGCGCAGTCGAAAGACCAGCTCGACGACATCTATCGTGACGTGTCGGGGCATCCCTCGATCCTGATGGCACTATGACCGAACTCGTCGTTCGCGAGCTGGGCCTGCAGACCTACGAGCCGGTCTGGCGGGCCATGCAGGCGTTCACCGACGCGCGCACGGCATCGACCGCCGACGAAATCTGGTTTACACAGCACGAGCCGGTTTTCACGCTGGGCATCAACACGGCGCCAGAACACCTGCTGGCTCCCGGAGACATTCCGGTAATCCAGATCGACCGTGGCGGCCAGGTGACCTACCACGGTCCCGGCCAGCTGATGATCTACCCGCTGATCGACCTGCGTCGCGCCGGCCTCGGCGTGCGCGAGCTCGTTACCGCGCTGGAGCAGTCGGTCGTCGGCCTCGCTGCTGAATTCGGGATCGAGGCCGCCAGCCGCTGCGACGCGCCAGGCGTCTACGTGGATGGCGTGAAGCTTGCGAGTGTCGGCCTCAGGATACGGCGGGGGTCGAGTTTTCACGGCATGGCGCTCAACGTCGACGTCGACCTCGAGCCGTTCTCGCGTATCAACCCCTGCGGTTTCAGGGGCCTCGAGGTGACAGACCTGCGCCGGCTCGGAGCCGGGCACGACCTCGGGGTCATCCGCGATCGTCTCCTGCCGCAGCTGCTGCGGCACCTGCGCATGGATCAGGCGTTGAGCTCGTTGAGCCTCTCGGGCGTACCGACGTCCCTCCAGAACCCGTCGTAGAGCGTCCCGCCGAGCTGACCGGCGTCCGCCGCCTCGCGGAGCATCGGCGCCAGCGGGAAGCGGCCAGGACTGCTGCCGGCAAAGAACTCCGGGCGATAGATCGCCACACCGCTGAACGTCAGCATCGGGCTGCCAACATTGGCGACGCGATCGCCGTCGAGGGCAAAATCTCCCTGGTCCCGGTAGTCGGGGGTGGCCACAAGCGCGAGATGACCGACGTCGCCCGGCGGCAACGTGACCGACGGCAACGGCATGTCGGTGTAGATGTCGGCGTTGATGACCAGGAACGGCGAATTGCCCAGCATCGGCAAGGCCCTGTGGATGCCGCCGCCGGTCTCGAGGATGTTCTCGCCTTCCGGGCTGTAGACGACGTTCAGCCCGTATGCGCCACCGGAGCCTACGCGGTCGACGATCCGGTCGCCGAGCCAGCCGAGGTTGATGACGACCGTATCGATACCGGCCTGCGCGACCGCTCGCAGGTGACGCTCGAGCAGGGTCTCACCACGGACCTCGACGAGCGCCTTCGGCACCGTCTCGGTCAACGGCCACAGGCGTTCTCCCTTGCCGGCAGCCAGGATCATGCAAATCACGCCGTGCCCTCCAGGCCGGGTAGCACCCTGTCGCGGATCCACGCGATGAGAAAGTCGAGTTCGGGATACCGCGCCTCGAGCTCGAGCACATAGCCGAGAGTGCGCGGGATATCCGCCATGTAACCCGGCTTGCCGTCGCGGTGATTCAGACGCGCGAAGATGCCCGCCGCCTTGAGATGCCGCTGCACGCCCATCAGCTCGAAGTAACGCTGGAACAGCGTATCGTCAACGTGGCTTTTCGTCGCGGCATCGAGGCCCTCGTAAAACGTTTGCTGCCAGGCGCGCACTTGCTGCTCGGGCCAGCTGACGTAGCAGTCCTTGAGCAACGAGACAAGGTCATAGGTGAGTGGCCCCTCGACGGCGTCCTGGAAGTCGAGAATCCCGGGTTGATCCTTTTCGGTGACCATCAGGTTGCGCGAATGGTAGTCGCGGTGCACGAAGACCTGCGGTTGATCCAGCGCATTCGCGACGAGCAGGTCACAAAGCCGTCGCCACTGGCGCTCATCGTCGTTGCCAAATTCCAGGCCAAGATGACGCTCGCACAACCAGTCGTGAAACAGCGATAGCTCGAACCTGAGCAGTTCTTCGTCATACGGCGGCAGAGTCGACTGGTAGGCGGCGCCGTGCTCCTGCATGCGAATGAGCGCATCGATGGCCGCGGCATAGAGTTCAGCGGCTGCGCCCGGGTTGCGCCGCAGCTCCTCCAGGTAGTGGACGGACCCGAGGTCTGTCAGCAGCAGGAAGCCTTTTTCGAGGTCGCCCTCGATGATCCGCGGCGCATTCAGGCCCATCGCCTCCAGGTCCCCGGCCACGCGCACGAACGGATGGCTGTCCTCCTGCTCGGGAGGTGCGTCCATGGCGATACAGCTCCGGCCGCCCGCGCTGACACGGAAATAGCGTCGAAAACTCGCATCCTCGGAGGCCGGCACGATATCGGCGCCGGCAGCCGATTCAATGCCGTTCAACCATTCCTGCAGCTCAGCGAGCCGAGCGTCATCCGGTGCTTTGGGCTTGATTTTCGAGGCCTCCGTAGCGCGTTGAAGCACCAATAAAACTGTGCGAAGGTAACATACCCCAGTGATTCGACCAGCACCTTGTTGTCCAGATACGTAATCATCGCCAGCCTGCCGCTGGTATGGCTTCCAACTGTGCAAGCCGCAGCGCCCGCAGCCTGTGGCACGACAATGGAACGAATCGTGCGGGATCCGGGCCAGGCCAGCGAAGTCGCCGACCCGGATACGATTACTCTCGAGGTCGGCGGCATCGAGGCGACGCTGGGCGATAATCCGGTGGCCTCGATCACCGGTGGCATCCTGCTGCGGCAGGGCGACAAGCTGGCCGGTGCCGACAGCGCGCGCTATGACCCTGACATCCGGACCCTGATGCTGGAGGGCAATGTCAGGTACGAAGATACGGATAGCCTCGTCGCATCCGATTCCGCCGAATTTTCCTACGACTTCGGCCGCATCCGCTTCGAAGGCGCCGAATTCGCGCTCAGTGCGAGCGAGGCACACGGCGGCGCTACGGCGATCGAGATCAACCAGCGAGGGCGGCTCGAGCTCGACGGGGTCAGGTATACCACGTGTCCGCCCGGCTCCAACGACTGGCTGCTTGAAGCCAGGGACATCGACCTCGATACGCGGGCGGGCATCGGCACCGCGAAAGGCATCAAGCTGCGATTCCAGGGTGTGCCGATTCTTTACTCACCCTATATCTCGTTCCCGATCGGCGACGCTCGCAAGTCCGGCATTCTCCCGCCGCAAATTGGCAGTACGCGCCGCAGCGGGACAGAGATTCTTGTCCCCTACTACTGGAACATCGCGCCGAACTATGATGCGACGATCGCGCCGCGCCTTTTGACCGACCGTGGCTTGCAGATGCAGGGGCAGTTTCGCTACCTGACCCCGAAGATGTCGGGCGAATTCAGCGTCGAACACCTCGATGCGGACAACGTGTTCAATGACTCGCGGACCTACGGCGATTTTCGGCACCGCACGATCTGGACCAGCGGACTGCGCAACCGTATTCGGTACCGGGAGGTATCGGACAACCAGTACTTCGAAGACCTCGGCGGCAGCCTGAGCGCAGCCAGCATCACGCATCTCAACCGGACATTCAGTTTCGACTACTACACCGACAACCTGGCGTTCTTTGGCCAGGTCCAGGACTACCAGACGATCGACGACGTCATTCTTCCCGAGGAAGAACCCTACGGGCGTGTTCCGCAACTCCTCCTGCACGGCGACTGGCCGGGAAGCTTGCTCGGCATGGACATCGGCTTCGGCAGCGAACTCGTCAACTTCGACCGGGAAGTCGGCGTGACCGGCTGGCGCTTCAATTTCGCCCCCGAAGTCGAGCTGCCGATCTCCGGCCCGGGCTGGTTTATCACGCCGGCAGTTGCGGTTGATTACACGCGCTACGAGCTCGAGAATGTGCAACCCGGGCAGCGCACCGACCCGTCGCGAACCCTGCCGATCGGCAGCCTTGACGTCGGACTGATCCTCGAACGTACGCTGAAGAGCGGCGACGGCGATCGCGTCCAGACCCTCGAGCCCAGGATCCTGTATGTCCACGTGCCGTACCGGGAACAGTCGGACTTCCCGGTCTTCGACACGATCACGCCAGACCTGAATCTCGT
>JBFFSI010000012.1:0-50379 GCA_041572475.1 Woeseiaceae bacterium | reverse complement strand
TCTGCGGTCTCGGTTGCGACGTTGCCCGAGGCGTCCTCGGCCGTGGCCGTGATCGTGTACAGGCGGCCGTCGCCCGTGCCGCTGCGCTCGACTCGAACCCACACGTTGAAGCTGCCGTCTGCGTTCTCTTCCACCTGCCAGTCCGGCTCGGTATTGCCGTCGCCGACATCGTTGACCGGCTCGTTGCTGGTCACCTCGACCGTCAGTGCCGGATCCGGGTCACAGATGTCGCTGGCGGAGATGCCCGTCGCGACCAGGGCCATCTTGTGATTCGGCGGCCACACGCT
The DNA here is from genome assembly GCA_041572475.1 of Woeseiaceae bacterium. GTDB lineage: Bacteria > Pseudomonadota > Gammaproteobacteria > Steroidobacterales > Woeseiaceae > UBA1847. The sequence goes on along the minus strand of JBFFSI010000012.1, from coordinate 50,092 downwards.
GGGCAGGTCCAGTTCGAGACTGATCTCGGGCGGCGTCGTGTCCTCGACCGTGATGATCACCATGTCTTCGTGCGTACGCCCGCAGTGATCGCTGACGCGCAGGGTCAGCTCGTGGACGCCGAGTTCGAATAGCACGACCGGGTTGACGCCGGTGGCGATCTCTTCACCGTTTTCGAGCCAGACATATTCGACGATCTCGGTGTACGCAGACGACGACGCGCTGCCGTCGAGCGTCACCTCGGTGCCGTCGTGGCCTTCGCACTCGACGGTCTGGTCCGGCCCGGCGTTGGCCACCGGGTTGATATCCACGCCTTCGATCTCGTTGAGGTATGCCGTCGTCGTCTCGTTGCGGAACGCATCCGACCAGAAGCCGGCCACGGCCGTCTCGATCGCGGGCGCCAGGTAGTCGACGCCAATACGTTGCTGGCCCGGGTCTTCGGGCAGCTTCTTCAGCATCATGGCCCCCGGCAGTTGCGCGGCTCTCGCGGGTACGATGCCGTCGTTGCCGCCGCAGAGTTCGAGCGTGTCGGATTCAGTCTGGATGCGCTTGTTAATGGGATCCAGCGGCGCCGCGTTGGCCTCATCGGGTATGTAGGCCGCGTAGGCGTTCAGCGTTGGCACGCAACCCATCAACGCCATGATCGCGTCCTTGTGATCGGCCATGTACTGCTGGCGGTCTTCGAACTTGTCGCCGTCGAAGACGTCGAAGGCGCCATACCGCGAAGGACAGTCGTCCTCGAACTCGATGGTCTCGGCCGCATCGATGCCCGGCTGCCCGGGGTCCTCGGCCGTGCAACTGCCGTCGCCGGTAACGACCGGGAATGCCGCCTCGAAGAAATTAGAGTTCAGCGCCACCCAACCGGTGATCACCGACCAGATGTCACGGTTAGCCGGCTCACCGGGCGTAACCGTGCTAGCTTCCCGCTCGGCCTTGGGCAAGCGGTATTTGAGCTCGGCCTCGTTATCGAGGGTCACGAGGGCATGCAGGACATCGAGGCCGCCCTTGCCGTGCGACACGATGGTGACACCGCGGCTCGGCAAGCGGTCCAGTTCCTCGCGCAATACGCCGGCTACCGCATCGGCGTTGCAGGCGATGACCGCCCTGTCGCTGTCGAAGAGCGGCGTGCCGGAGCCGTCCACGACGTCGTTCATGTTCAGGACCTCGCGCTGATCGGTGCTCATCGGGTCCGACAGGTACGCGATCTGCGTCGAGAAGTACCGGGCCTTCAGGTCCGGAATGTCGGCGAGCAGCTCACCGAGCCACGGGGCCCCGGTGTAGCCGGGCACGAAGAGCACCAGGGACGTTTCTTCCCCCACGGCGGACTGCAGGCCGGACTTGACGCCCGAGGCCGAGGCACTCGCAGTATCGGAACTGTTGCTGCTGCCACCCGAGCCGCAGCCGGCTAACGTACCGAGGATCGTGATGCCGCCCAGGGCAACAACGAATTCGCGGCGGGAGGTTGAGTGGATGGCGAGGGGTTGATTACTCGGCGCGCCTGACTGTGGCCGACTGTTGCTTTTCTTGGTCATGATCTTTTGATTTTCTTGGGCCGAAATCACAATGTAGAACAAAAGCGAACCGGCTCAAACCGGGCCCCTTGACCGGCCGCATCAGCTTGAAAATTTCCGTTCAGGATTAGGAGCTTACGAAGATCGCGCGGCAAACGCCGTTTGTCATAATCTTTTGCGCTTATGCTGCGCTGCGCTATTTCCTTGCCAGCGTCACGTCTGCGAAAAGTTCGAGACCGTGCTCGCGTTCGGAATTCAGTATCAAGCGCCGGGTGTCCTTGTCGGTGTCGCAGGCCTGGCCGGCTTCACGCCGGCGAGCTGGCTGCAGCCGATCCACGCCGCCATGCTGCGGTTGAGCTCGGAGTTGCCGCGGACTTCGAGGAGTTTCTCGCGCTTCGCCCGTGTCACTGTGGAATCACCCAGCCAGATGCGGGTCATCGTCTCGAGACGAGACCGAACGAAGAGGTCGACTTCGTGGCCGGGATCCTTGAGACAGATGTCGACGTCGCCGTCGGTGACGACAAGCCACCACAGGCGCATCTTGGGCGGGTAGTCGTAGAACTCGAAGCGCAATACCTTGCGGCTGTCGCCAAAGTACGAAGTGTCGATATTGCGATGCATGTCCCACATCAGGAGCGACGGGTCGAGGTCCTTCTTGCTCATGTCGCTGCGCGCCCAGCGTTGGCCCCAGACGCCCAGCTGCTCGATGATCGGCCGCAGCTCCTCGCCCGCGTTGGTGAGCGAATAGAAGACGCCGCGGTCAGTCTTGTCACGGCTTATAACACCGGCGGCCTCGAGCGTTTTCAGGCGGCTCGACAGCAACGACGGTGACATCAGCGGCACGCCCTTCCGCAGGGAGCTGAAGCTCTGCGGGTCGCAGAGTAGCTCGCGGATGATCAGCGGCGTCCAGCGCTCGCCGAGGACCTCGGTGGCCTTCGCCACCGGACAGAACTGGCCGTATCCCTTCATGGGATGAATTATAGACGGCAGGTACAAATCTTGTACTAGAGGCGTCACGGCCGACGTGCGATTCTGGCCACCATTGGACAACAAGCTACTAAATATCAAGGAGTTAGCCATGGTTGCCAGCGTTGAAACCCTGTTTGCTCCCCATTGTGCACCGAGCATCTTCGTGGATGCGATGAGCCGCGCCGTCAACGGCGTCAGCATCGTCACGACCGACGGCCCGCACGGGCGTTTCGGGTTGACGGTGAGCTCGATGACGTCGGTGTCGGCCGGTCCGCCGATGTTGCTCGTCTGCATCAACCGCGATGCTGTCCCGCACGATGCTATTCGCGGCAACGGCCGCTTCGCAATCAACGTCCTCGCCGCCAGCCAACAGTCGCTGGCCGATCGCTTCGCGGGACGAGCTGCCCACGCCTACAACTTCGATGCGGCGTGGGACACGCGCACCGCGCTGCCGCGAGTCAAAGACGCGGCCGCCTGGTTCGAGTGCCGATTGGCGTCGGCGATGAGCTTCGGCAGCCACTCGATATTTGTCGGCGAAGTCGTCGACGCCCATCCGGGCGAGGAAACGCCCCTTTTGTACACGGGTCGCAATTACGGCCGACCCGTCACGCTGAATTGAGGAGACCATCATGAGAGCGACTGCAGAGGTAAAGAAAATGAGCCAGCCCGACTGGGTTGACGTGGCGCGCGGCATCGGCCCGGATCTTGCCGAACGTGCCGCCAGGCACGACAGCGAAGGTACGTTCGTCGCTGAAAACTACGCGCAGATGAAAGCGGCGCGGCTGTTTTCGGCGGCAATCCCAACGGCGCTCGGCGGTGGCGGCGCGAGCCATGCCGAGGTGTGCGACATCGTGCGCACGCTGGGCGGGTACTGCGCGTCGACCGCGCTGTGCTACGCGATGCACAGCCATCCGGTCGCGGTCAACGTGCTCAAGCACCGGCGCGGCGACGAACAGGCGACCGGCGCGTTGACGAAGATAGCTGGCGGTGAACTCGTTATCGCAGGCACCGGCGCCAACGACTGGCTCGCCTCCAACGGCGAGGCGATCGAGGTCGAGGGTGGCTATGTGGTTAACGCCCACAAGCGCTTCGTCAGTGGCAGTCCCGGCGCCGACCTGTTCGTGACCAGTGCGGTCCACGACGGTGACGACGGACCCGAGGTGCTGCACTTCGCCGTGCCCATGAGCTCTGACGGCATCGACATCCAGTCCAACTGGGACACAATCGGCATGCGCGGTACCGGCTCGAACGACATTCTCATGAACGAGGTTTTCGTGCCGGCGGCATCAGTCGTAGCTCGGCGGCCAGTGGGCGTGTGGCACCCGATGTGGGACGTCATTGTGCCTGTCGCGTTGCCGATCATCGTGTCGGCCTACGTTGGCCTGGCCGAGAAAGCGGCCGAACTTGCAGTCGATAGCGCCATGGGCAAGACGCATCTCGCGCCGATGATCGGCAGTATGCGGAACGAACTTACCACGGCGCGCCTCGCGCTCGAGGACATGATCCGCATCGTCGACGACCTCGCGTTCAAGCCGGACGTGTTGATCACCGACGCCGTGCTGACGCGCAAGTCGGTGGCGGCGAAGGCCGTCAAGGCGACGGTCGAAGCAGCCGCGGATATCGTCGGCGGCAGCGGCTTCTTCCGCAACCACCCAATGGAGCGGATGATCCGCGACGTGCGCGCGATGCACTTTCATCCGTTGCCGGAGCGCATCCAGCAGAACTTCAGCGGGCGCCTGGCGATCGGGCTGGATGCGATCGAGGCGTAGGCGACTCTGCCGGCGTGCGTGGGCTCAGTTCACGGTCCACGCCCGCCACCACAGGCCGAGCTGGCTGCTGTAGCCGATGTCGCGGCGCGCGACGCCGTGTTGGCCGTCGAGTACTTGATAGGACGGGTACGCGTGGATCTGCCACTTTGGCTCGCGGTAATTGTGGATAGGCTTGCCGGTATGTCGGCTTCGGAAGAGGGACATAATGAAACGGCACGCAGGAGGGTCTTCTGCGCCCCTGTGCCGTGTCGCTACAGTATCAGGGCCAGGCGCTCATCGCCGAGCACGCCGCGATTATCTTCCGATGCGGCGAAGTCTGACGGAGAGACACCGGCATAACGCCGGAAAGTTCTGGAAAAGTAAGAGGGATCATTGAATCCCGAAAGATAGGCGACTTCCGTGATTGCGATATCGGGCTTTTCAAGTAGTCGGCATGCTTCCTTGATGCGAACGCGCTGCACATACTCTTTGAAGGTAATGTCGAAAGCCGCTCGAAAGGCCCTGCTGAATCGAAACGTGTCCATGTTGCAGGCCGTGGCGGCGTTCGCGCTGGTCACCTTCTCACGGAAGTGTTGCTCGATGTAGCTAAGCGCAGGCATCAACTCTGTCGGAGTCGTAGAGCGCGGCGCGACATTGTTTTCAACAGGTATGGGTGACTTTTTGCCGCAGATTGCCCGGTTACCGACGGGCCCGTTGATGTTCCTGGTCAGGTTGTTCAGTGCCGAGAGTGCCCGGTCTAGTTCGCGGTCCGAGACCGGCTTTACAAGGTAATCCCAGACGCGAGAACGAAACGCCCATACGGCCAGTGATTCGGAATGCTGCACCGTGGTCATCAGGATCGGAATGCTTGGAAACTGCTGCTTTGTGATCTCTAGCAAGCGCAGGCCGGGACGCTCAGGGTAATCAAAATCAAACAGCAGCAACCTTGGCCGCTGGCGCATGATTTCCGATTGCAATGAGCTGCCAGCGTGCGGCTTCACGATGTCGAAGTATTCTCCGAACAACGACGGCAACTCAGACTGCCTGACAGAAACAGTCTGATCGATCCACATTATTTGCGCCTTGCGATGTGAATACATTGTCCGCCGGCTCTAGGGGCTGCTCGTCGAAGAATCATTCCAGATTTGTCTCAGTGCGCACAGGAATTAGTTCGCACATTCATGAATTTGCGGAAAGGGCTGCGATGGGATTCGAGAATTATGGAAAGCCGAGTCTCGTTCCCAAGTTGAAAAATTGGAGGGCGAAAGATCGAAATTGTGAATCAGTTCACAAAAAAGAATTTCCGTATCGGAATCTGCAAAAAAGTTCCAAAGACCGTGCAAGTAAATCCTAACGAATGATCACGAGACTCTTCTATAAGTACGACGGTGCTTCCGGTTCTCAGAAACCTCCCAAGCACGATTATCGGTAATCGCAATTGCGATGCAGAAGGAAAAGTTGGACTTGATGTCCGAAAGAGGAGACAAAAATGAAACAGCACGTAATGAAGTTCATTAGGGAAGAGGACGGCCTGACTACCGTCGAGTATGCAATCGCGGGTGGCCTGGTGGGTGCGGCAGTCATCGCTGCATTTGGATTTCTCGGCGACCAGGTGGCACGGATTATCACCGCGATCTGGAATGCGCTGGCCGCTATCGTCATTTGATAGCGATGCACTCGCCAAACCCCATGATTCACATGGGGGCAAGGCAGGAGACAGTGCAAGATGTCCATCCTACTTTCCAATCAAGTGTTGATCACTGTAATGCTGGCGCTACTCGCAATCGCTCTTCTGAGTGATGTGCGGGAACGCCGAATTCCAAATCAGTTGGTGGTCAGTGGTCTGTTGTTGGGATTGGCCGGACATGCCTGGTTGGCCGGTTTCGGCGGATTGATGTTCGCCGTTTCCGGCTCACTGGTCGGTCTTCTCTGTCTCTTGCCTTTTCATATTTCGGGCGGGCTGGGCGCAGGTGATGTCAAGCTGATGGCAATGTGCGGCGCCTTTCTCGGCCCGCTGCAGGTTGGCATGGCATCGATCGCCTCTTTGCTCGTCGGTGGTGTCATCGGCGTTGTTTGGGCCTTTTGGCAGTTCAGTGCCGGTGACGAAGATTGCGTCGAAGACGAGGGACGGTCGTCACTCCAGGCGGTTGGCCAGCCTGTCGCATTGTCTTCGGCCATTCCATATGCCCTGGCAATTGTTGCCGGCGTCCTCATTGCGCTAAAGGCAGCGCCTATTCTCTTGCTCACATTGACCGGAGGAATTTCCTCGTGATATCCACGGATAACAACGTTGCAATGCTTCTCGATGATGACGAAGCAGCCAGAATAAGCGACGTGGAATCGCTTACCCGGCTAGCGCCGCGGCCGCGCATCCTCGAAGAGACGGGGCTCAGCGAATCTTTCGTTGCCGACCTGCTCGCCAAACATCTGCATGCCGGTGGCGTTCTTACGCTCCTTGAGCTGGTGCAACGCGTGGCGCTGGCAGGGCCCATCCTGGAACGGGTCCTGGGTTTCATGAAGCGGGAGGGGCTTGTCGAGATCCGCGCGCAAACGGAAAAAAATGCGGGTCTCCGTTACGCTCTAACGGACCGCGGGCGCAGTCTCGCCCTGGAAGTCACGATGCGCAGCGGCTATGTCGGTCCGGCCCCTGTGCCGCTTGCCGATTATGCACGGGTTGTGCGTGCCAAGACGGTCCACGAACGCGCTGTCACACGAGAGGACATCGATCTGCTCTTCAACGGAATCGTCATCAAGGAAGAGTTGCTGGACCAACTGGGCCAATCGATGAACTCGGGACGCTCCATATTCATCTACGGGCCCGCAGGTACCGGCAAGACCTTTATCTCACAGCGCCTCGCGAACCTGTTTCATGACCTGACGCTGATTCCGTACGCAATTCTTGTTGGCGAGACGGTAGTGCGGGTATTCGATCCAATGCTGCACAAGGCAGTTTCGCTGGAGGAGCAGTCGAATGCACTGATGCTCGAGCATGGGCATGATCCGCGTTTCGTGTCGAGCGAGCGACCGGTCATCGTGGTTGGCGGAGAGCTGACTTCGGAGCTGCTCGAAGTCCAGTACGACCCGGCTACTCGCCAGTATGAGGCGCCACTGCAGCTCAAGGCCAACAACGGCCTGTTCCTTCTCGATGACCTCGGGAGGCAGAAAGTTCACCCGGACGTGATCCTTAATCGCTGGATCGTGCCTATGGAAGAACACAAGGATTACCATAGCCTGGGCGCCGGTCAGCACTTCGTCGTTCCGTTTGACGAGGTACTGATTTTTTCCACCAACTTACGCCCACTCGATCTTGCCGACGAAGCATTCCTGCGCCGCATTGGCTACAAGATTCATTTCGACCATCTCACCGAAGAGCAGTACAAGCAAATTTGGCGGGATGTCTGTGTTGAGAATTCAATCCAGTATGAACCCGAGTTGATCGACTACCTGATCAACGATCTTCATGGCGGCACGGATACCCCGATGAAGCCGTGTCACCCGCGAGACCTCCTCGGAATTGCCCTCGATCGTATTCGTTACAGGAACCAGCCGCGCGATTTGACGCGCAAATTGCTGGATTTTGCATGGGATAGCTACTTCGTTGCCGTCAGCAATGCCGCCTGAGGCTTGCGACTCCAGGAAAGGAGAAAAGACAGATGTTCAGAAAACGTGGATTAATGCTGCTAACACTATCGCTCGCGCTGGGCCTGGGCGCTGCGATGGTGGCACGTGGCTGGGTGACGGAACAAGCCACAAAGGAAAAGGCCGACATAACAACCGTGGTTGCGGCGTCGATGGCAATTCCCTTTGGAACCAAGGTAGAGGAACGTCACCTGAAGATCATCGAGATGCCGAAGGACTCGGCGCCGCCGGGTTCATTCGCGCTAACGGAAGACGTGGTCGATAAGGTCACCACGCAGCCTATCGTATCCGGCGAAATCCTGATGCAAGCGCGCTTCGTGGAGCAAGGCGATGGCAGCACGCTTGCCGCGCTCGTTGACAAGAAAATGCGAGCCGTAACTGTGCGTGTCGATGATGTCATTGGCGTCGCCGGTTTCCTCCTACCTGGCAACCGTGTCGATGTGGTTGCTGCACGCAAGGAAAACCGCCGTGCTGTCACCGACACCATCTTGCGCAATATCGAAGTGCTTGCCGTCGACCAGACCGCGTCAACCAACGACAACGAGCCGGTCATAGTGCGAGCCGTCACCCTGCAGGTGACTCCGGAGCAGGCAGAGACGCTCGTCAAAGGCCGTGAAGAAGGCACTATTCAGTTGACGTTGCGCAATCCGCTCGATGAAGAGGAAATCATCGAAGAGGAAGTCGCACCACCGAAGCCCAAGGTTGTGGTCCGGCGGCCGTCGACTCGCCCGCAACAAAGCACCGTCACGATCATCCGTGGCACCAACGTTTCTGAAACGAAGACAACGACATGAGCGCTGTCAAGTATCCAGGACCCGTATTGGAGGGGCCGAAAATGAAAGTCTCTGTTTTGAAGAATCTCATGTTGTACCTGATCCTCGCAGTCGGTCTCAGCGGACCGTCCATGGCGCAGGTAGACAGGGATGGATCCGTGCGATCGCCGCAGCCGACTGCCGAGCTCGAGGTTCCGCTTTACAAGTCACGCGTTCTCTCGTTGCCCGCACAGATCAAGCGAATTTCTGTTGGCAGTCCGGATATCGCGGACTTGTTGTTGCTCCGGTCCACGGAACTCTATGTTCTTGGCAAGGATCTCGGCACGACAAATGTCCTGCTTTGGGACGCCGACGATGTACTGGTAGCGGTTGTCAGCGTCGAGGTGACGCATGACCTCGAGGGCCTGAAGAAAAAGCTGCACGACCTCATGCCGAACGAAGCAATCGAGGTGCGAGCGGCGCAGCGTTCCATCGTCCTCTCGGGTACGGTTTCCAGCCCCGCAAACGTATCGGCGGCGGTGGCAATCGCCAAGGGCTACCTGGCCCAGGCAGGAACCGCAAAAGAGAAGGAGATGTTCGAAGTGCAAAGCCGCGGCGGTGATAGCGGTTCCGGCGAAGTGATCAACCTCCTCCAGGTTGGCGGGGCACAGCAGGTCATGCTGGAAGTCAAGGTGGCGGAAATTTCCCGGCGTGAGCTGAGAAAATTCGACATGCGCTTCAACACGATTCTGAATAGCAGCCGCTGGACGACGGGCGCGGTCAACGGTGGGGCCACGTTCCCCGATGTCGTATTCAACGAAGATACGATTATTGGTCCCGACGGATTGCCGGTTACGGTTCCGGGTACGGGTGGCCGTCAGCCTGTCTTCGGCGGCGATGCGCCGTGGGGCCCGGCGATCGACGAGTTCGCGCCGAATGACTTGTTTATCGAGGACAAAGGGCTGTTTGCCAGCCTGCTGACCAACGATTTCCTCCTCAACCTGACTCTCGAGGCCGCGAAGGAAAACGGCCTGGCGAAAATCCTGGCCGAGCCGAACCTGACGACCTTGTCCGGACAGGAGGCTAAATTCCTTTCTGGCGGCGAATTTCCGATTCCCGTGCCGCAGGGTGACGAGACGGTCACCATCGAATTCAAGGAATTCGGTGTCGGCGTCGGTTTCCTGCCGGTCGTTCTCGGTGACGGCCGCATCAACATGGCGCTCAACATTTCCGTGAGCGAGCTGATCAACACGGGCAACGTATCCGTGAGTCCGACGGGATCTTCGACGAGTTTCCTCGTGCCGTCGCTGGCGAAACGGAGTGCGAATGCAACCGTCGAGTTGAAAGACGGCCAGACGATAGGCATCGCCGGTCTGCTGAACGAGAACATGCGTGAGGTGATCAACAAGTTTCCGGGACTCGGTGACATTCCGATCCTCGGCCACCTGTTCCGCAGCCAGGAGTATGTCAAAGGGGAGACGGAGCTGGTCATCCTCGTGACGCCTCACCTGGCCAAGCCTATTGCCCCGGACAAGATCAAGCTGCCGACGGATAACTTCGTCGAGCCGAGTGACGCCGACTTCTATCTCTGGGGCCGGTTGGAAGGCTCTGGCTCGGCCGAACACGGTGCTGGCGGCACAAAGTCCAATTTCGGACACGACCTGGATTGATGGAGGGATAAGCAGATGAGAATCAAATCAACGCATATGACGATCGTACTGGGTGCGATGGCGCTCTCGACGGTCGCATGCACCTCTCCGTCGGCGGTCGGGAAAAGCTACGGCGATGCCGTGAGGTCGAATGTGCACGCACAGGTCTACGACCCGACCACGATCACAAATCCGTCATCGGATCCCGTGGAGGGCACGGACGGGCAGCGCATGGAAGTCGTCATGGAAGGTCTGCGCGGTAAGCAGGGCAGTGCAGACAGCGTCGCCGAGCCCATCGTCATCAATGTCGGTAACTAGGGACAAGGACAGGCCTGAGAGCCAGCAATGAAACTTCGACATCGGCAAAAAGGCGCGGTAGGCATCCTGGTCGTTGTGGGCATGGTCGCCCTGCTGGCAATGGCCGGCCTGGCTCTCGATAGCAGTCATGCAATGCTGAACAAGACGCGATTGCAGAATGCCGTCGATGCCGCTGCGCTGAGCGGCGCCAAGGAACTCGACCTGACCGGTGGCGACGTGTTCCTGGCCCGTGCCGCGGTTGAAACGGCGTTTGGCGCCAATAGCTCGTCCGTCGGAAACAATGAAATGGGTCAAGCCTATGCCGACGGCACTATCGAGCTCGAGGTGCAGTTCTCTGCAACCCTCGACCCATTCGTGCCAGGCACTGTCCCAGCCGGCTACGTTCGTGTTCGCGCCCGCAACTTCAGGTTGCCGGTATGGTTCGCGTCCGTTGTTGGTGCCACGGACAAAGTGCTGGCGGCATCGGCGGTGGCGGGTCCAAGCCCCACGATCAATACGGCATGCAATATTGCACCGATGATGGTGTGTGGCGACCCGGACGCCGGCGCGCCGTTCTGGGGTTATACCGAGGGTGAGCCCGATGTACTGAAGACGAGTACCAACGACTCGGAGGTGGGACCCGGGAATTTCCAGCTCATCCGCCTCGGTGACAACACCGGCGGTGCAGATATCCGCGAGGCGATGGCCGGAGGCTACGACGGCTGCGCATCAAGCGGGGACGTAGTTGCGACCGAGCCCGGCAACACCGTCGGACCGGTGGTGCAAGGAATCAACACCCGCTTCGGCAGCTACGACGGCCCCATGGCCGGTACAGAATCCATGTATCCGCCGGATGTCATTACCGAGCAGCCGTCACCGTTGATCAATTATGACAGCAGTACCGACCAAATGTACCAGGGAACGACGCTGATCGAGAGTGACCTGGACCTGAGTTACGACTACGGGCAATACCAGAGCGCGTTGAGTCTGCACAATTACGATTACGCACCACCGGTTGGCAAGTATCTGCGGCGCGAGATGGCCCTGCCTATCGGAAATTGTTCGACAACAGTGAATGGTTCCGGTGATGTACCGGTGCTGGGATTCGGTTGTTTCTTCCTTTTGCAAGAAGCAAAAATGAAAGGTAACGAGTCCCACGTCTACGGTCAGTTCATCAAAGATTGCAACGCCGGCGGCCTGCCCGGCCCTGCGCCGATAGATGGGCCAGGACTCTACATCATTCAACTCTACAAGGATCCGGACAGTCCGGAGGCGTGAGCGGTGAGATGAAACCGAAAAAGCGACAGCAGACCGGTGCGGCGATGATCGAGATGGTAGCGGTTACACCGCTGCTGTTGCTGCTGCTGCTCGGTATCGGTGAGATCGGCAAGGCATTCGCGCAGTACAACACACTGAACAAGAGTGTGCGGGAAGCCGCAAGGCAGGTGTCGAGGACGGCATTGCTCGGCACTACCGGGACTATCTGGCTCTCTCCTGAAATTATTGCCGAAGGACAGAATCTCGTCGTTTACGGCAACGTCGCCAATGGGCCCGAACCGCGGTTGCCGGGGCTGTCGACCAGCCACGTGAGCGTCACCGACGCCGGAGACAACCTGGTGCTTATACAGGCAAGGTATCCGTACTCGCCGATTATAGGTCCGGTGCTCGAAACGTTCGGGCATGGGACCGATCCGGGAACCGACGGGCTTACGCTGACTGCCTCGGTATTGATGAGGGCACTATGAAATTCGCACGTGGAATTCCTGCTCGCCAGAAGGGTGCCGCGCTCGTTGAATTCGCAATCGTCGGCGCGATCGCGCTGCTGATGATTTTTGCGGTCCTCGAGATCGCGCGAGCCATGTTCGTTGCGAATGCTCTCACGGAAGCAACCCGGCGCGGCGCGAGGATGGCGGCGGTGTGCCCGATTAACGATCCGGCTATCGCCCAGGTGGCGACCTTTAATGCGCCGGGAGCCGGCAATGCCAGCTCAATTGTCAAGGACCTCGATACGTCGGATTTCGTTCTCGAGTATCTCGATCGCGCCGGAAATGTCGTCTTCAGTCCTGCGGACAATTTTCAGGCGATACGGTACATCCAGGTGCGAGTCGTGAACTTTGAGCACGTACTGTTGATTCCATTTGCGAACGTTACTTTCACGATGCCGGAGTTCTCGACGAGGTTGCCGAGAGAGAGTCTGGGTGTGCCCCGCAGCGGCGAGATTACACCATGTTAGTCGAGTATGAGGTCAGGCATGTGGCTCTCATTGGAAAGGATTGGTAGTACACCCCGGACAGGCTGTCCACGGAAATTATCATGAAAAAACGACCAAAATTGTTAATCGCGGGACGCTCCAAACAAGCCATCACGGATCTTCGGGAGCACCTGCAGTCAAATGATCATGAAGACGTGCAAATTCGGCATATCGTCAACGGTCATGCGGATCCACTGCATAACGTAGTGGACTTGCCGGACTTGCTGGTTCTGCATGTCAACGGACTCGTGAGCGGAGAACTCGAGGCGCTGCTCGAGCGGCCGGCCTCTGTGCGGCCACCAATAGTCGTCATTTCCGAGACGGACGATGCCGCGGCGATGCGCTACGCAATGAAAGCGGGCGCACGTGACTTCCTGCTTCACTCGGAAATAGGGGAGGTCGTTAAGAGTGTCAATGCGATCTGCGATGAGTTGACAGAGCAACCGAAGCCGGATGGCAGGATGACCGCAGTGGTCAATGCCAAAGGTGGCGCCGGAGCGACATTCCTGGCGTGCAATTTCGCACACCTGGCAGCGAGTGTTACGGAAGAACCCACGGCACTTATCGGGCTGGATATGCAATTTCCGACTTTGCCGGCATATCTCGATCTCAAGCTGAAACACGGCCTTTTGCAGGTCCTGGAATCGGCAGGTGAACTGGATGCCGTTGCTCTCGATGCGTTCATGGCCTCGCATAAGAGTGGCCTGAAAGTACTTGCGGCGAAACCAGACGACTTTCGCTTTTCCTCTGAATCTCTGGTCGAACAGACGAACAGTCTGCTCGATCTGCTGCTCAGAAATTACAAGCACGTTGTCGTCGACATGCCCCGGATACTGGATGAATTCCAGGCTCAGGTCATCTCGCGGGCGTCACGGATCGTAATGGTCGTCCAGCAGTCACTGCCTCACATCCAGGACGCAACTCGCTTGCAGCAGCTATTTCGCGATCAACTCGGCATCTCGTACGACAATTTCGTCATTGTTGTGAACCGTTACAACAAGCGGGCGGGAATTCAGCTTGGCGATATTGAAAAGGCATTGCCTGGCTCGGACGTGGTGACCGTCCCGAATCAGTACCGGGAAGTTTCCGAGAGCATCAATCTCGGCATTCCGATGTATGAGTATGCGCGGCGATCTGCCGTGACGCGTGCGTTGGTAACACTGCAGTCGAGACTTTTCGGTCACGCCGGAGTGGCGGATACAGTAGCTACGTCAGGCAGGTTTTCATCGCTATTTCAAAAATCGTCTGTGCGCCAGCTAATTGGAGGTAATTAATGGCAGCCGTACCGAAAGAAGCACTGCAACATGCCAAAGGTGTTAATGCGGCCGACGGCAGCATCGTCCTGACGCGTGCCGAGACGGAGTGGAAACTCAAGATTCACCAACGGCTGCTGAAGGTCATGGACCTATCGCTGATCGGTACGGTCGAGGAAGACCATGCGAGGAACGAAATTCGCGAGATCGTGCAGCGGCTGTTTGCGGACGAATCGGCGCCGCTGAGCCTCGAACAGCGACGGCGCATCGTTCAGGAGATCGAGAACGAGGTCATGGGACTTGGCCCGCTTGAGCCGTTGCTCGCGGATCCGAAGGTCGCCGACATCCTGGTCAACGGCGCGAAACAGGTTTTCGTCGAAAGGCACGGGAAGCTCGAACTGACGGAAGTCCAGTTCAATGACGACGATCACCTGACGAACATTATCGATCGAATCGTATCCAGCGTGGGCCGGCGTATCGATGAATCATCGCCGATGGTCGATGCACGTCTCAAGGATGGCTCCCGGGTCAATGCCGTAATACCGCCGTTGTCGATAGACGGGCCGATGATGTCGATTCGTCGGTTCGGAGTAGACCTCCTGCAAATGGAGGACCTGATCGAATTTGGCGCGCTCACGGAAGAGGTTGCCGAAGTCTTACGGGGCATCGTCAAGGCGGAGCTCAATATCCTGATCTCGGGCGGCACGGGCGCCGGCAAAACAACGATGCTGAACGTACTCTCCGGTTTCATTTCCGCCGACGAGCGAATCGTGACGATCGAAGATTCAGCCGAGCTGCAACTGCGACAGCCGCACGTCGTGCGTCTCGAGACCCGGCCGCCAAATATCGAGGGCAACGGTGAGGTGACGCAGCGCGACCTCGTCCGGAACAGTTTGCGCATGCGCCCGGATCGGATTGTTGTCGGTGAGGTTCGTGGACCGGAAGCGCTGGACATGCTGCAGGCGATGAATACCGGCCATGACGGGTCGCTGACGACGATCCACGCCAATACGCCTCGCGACGCGTTGACGCGAATCGAGAACATGGTTTCCATGACTGGCATCAGTTTTCCGTCTAAGGTGCTACGCGAACAAATTGCCTCGGCCATTGACGTCGTCATTCAGTTGAGTCGTCACGAAGATGGCCGCCGTCGCCTGGTCAGCTTGCAAGAGATCAACGGAATGGAGGGCGAGATTATCACCATGTCTGAGCTGTTCCGGTTCGATCGTCGGGGTGTCGACGAGGAAGGCATGGTGATGGGCGGCCTGAAGGCAACCGGTATCGTCCCGGGATTCCACAAGACCCTCGTTTCACGGGGCATCGATTTGCCGATTGAAGTATTCCACCCGGAAGTTGGGCAATGAGCGAACGGGAGTAGCGACTATGTCAGATGGCGTAATGATATTCATGGCGTTGGTCTTCGTGGCCGTGGCCCTGCTGTCGCAAGGCCTGATCGTCCCTGTGTTCGGCGAAAGTCGCCAGATGCGCAAGAGGCTGCAGTCCCGCCTCAGCGAGATTGAAGCCGAGTCCGGAGAGGAATCATTCTCGTCGTTGTTGCGCCAGAAATATCTGCGCGACCTTTCGCCGTTCGAACGCCGTTTAGAGGACCTGCCAGCTATGCAGTATCTGGCTCGGGTCATTGCCCAGGGCGGCCACAAGTTCCTTGCGTATCGGGTCGCGCTACTTGCGGCAATCCTGGCGGTGGTTGCGGCCGTGGTCACGTGGACGATGTTGCGATCCATTCCGTTCTCTGCGTTGGGATTCGCGATGGGTGCGGCATTGCCTTTTTTCAAAATCTTTCGCGATCGAACCAATAGGATACAGCGCTTCGAGGAGCAACTGCCGGATGCGATCGACATGGTCAAGCGCGCGCTGCGGGCAGGACATCCGTTTTCGGGTGCCATCAAGCTCGTTGCCGATGAGATGGATAATCCTGTTGCCGAAGAAT
Source organism: Woeseiaceae bacterium (assembly GCA_041572475.1). GTDB lineage: Bacteria > Pseudomonadota > Gammaproteobacteria > Steroidobacterales > Woeseiaceae > UBA1847. The sequence goes on along the minus strand of JBFFSI010000012.1, from coordinate 34,077 downwards.
TTGGCACGACGTTCGCGGATATTAATTATGGCAACGACGCTCGGCGAGCCATGCTCGGGTTGCTGCAGCGTGTCCCCAGCGTGACCGTAATGGCGTTGGTGACCTCGGTGCTCGTGCAGCGTGAGACGGGAGGCAATCTTGCCGAAATTCTCGAACGCATCGCCGCTGTTGTCCGCGGCAGGTTCAAGCTGCAACGCAAAGTCAAGACCTTGTCCGCCGAAGGACGCTTGTCGGCGTGGATTCTCGCGCTCGTACCGTTGGTATTGTTTGCCGTGATCTGGGTGACAAGCCCGGACTATCTGCCGATGTTGCTTGAGGAAGAAGCGGGCCAGAAGATGATCATTTATGGAGTCATCTCCGGGGTAATCGGCATTTATTGGGTCAAGAAGATCATTCGGATCGAAGTCTGAGGTAAATGCGATGGAAACCCTGTATGCACTGAGCACAGCTTTCGGAATGAGCCCTCAGACGCTTATCGTGCTGCTGACCGGAGGCACAGTGTTCTGTCTGAGCGTTGCTGTGACTGCCATCTACAGCACTGCGAGAGATCCGCTGAAACGCCGGATCTCTGCGGCGGTTCAGCAGGAGGCGCCTCTGGGAACGGCAAAACGCAGCCCCAAGCGGGATCTGACAGGATTGATCAAACCGGTCGCACGTTACGTCTTGCCGCAGGACGCCGAGGAGCGTGCGCGCACTGCCAATGACCTGATCCATGCAGGTTTTCGGTCAGAGAAGGCTTTACCGTATTTTTACGGTTTGAAAACCTTGCTTGCACTCGGGCTGCCGCTGGTCGTATTCGTCGCATCGCGCTGGCTGCCGCAATGGACCATAAACACGCTCACCGCCGCCATGCTGTTTGCCGCTTTTATCGGCGTTTATCTTCCCAACTACGTTCTCGGCAAGATCAAGGAAAATCGACTCAAGAAGTTGCGCAACGGGTTTCCCGATGCGCTGGACTTGCTCGTCGTCTGTGTCGAGGCCGGGCTCGGCTTGGGAGCGGCAATCGATCGCGTCGCGCGGGACCTCGAGGTCAGCCACTCTGAACTCGCCGAGGAGCTGCGGCTCGTCAACGTGGAAATGCGCGCCGGCGTGGAAAGACCGGTGGCTCTCAAGAACCTGGCAGATCGCAGCGGCCTGGCCGATATTCGAGGACTGGTTGGCCTGCTCGTCCAGACGATGCGATTCGGCACCAGTGTCGCCGACGCACTGCGCGTCTATTCCGAGGAATTCAGGGACAGACGCATGCAAAAAGCCGAAGAGCAGGCGGCCAAGATCGGAACCAAATTGATCTTTCCGCTCGTTACCTGCCTATTCCCGTCTTTCTTCATCGTGGCAGTCGGTCCTGCGGCGCTGCGAATGATCATGGTTTTCAAGGCGCTTTGATATGAATCGTTTTATTACACAAGTTTGCATTATGGTATGGGCGACAGTTGCCTCGGGCTGCGCTTCCATGGGCGGCACTGGCGCTGCGCACTCATCGGCTGCTGGGGGCGACCCTTCGGTCAGCTTGTATGAAGGTGAGCCGGAGGTGGTGTTTGCCACGGAATTCCCGGTAGCGTCCGCCGAAGAAGCCATCGCGCGAGCCGATAGTGCCCTGCTCGAGGGCGACCTGGACTTGGCCTTGTACATGTATGTCCGCGCCTACGACCTGGACAAGGACAACGTGCATGCGCTGGTACGTATCGGCAATATTCACGAATCGCGGGGCAATGATCGATTGGCGACGATGGCGTTTACGAGCGTTGTGAACGTCGATCCAACTCATTCGCGAGCACTCCAGTCATTAGGGCTGATCTATCTGCACGCGAAGCGGCACGAAGAGGCACGGGCCCTGCTGGAGCGTGCGATCAACGAAGATCCGGCGTTATGGCGGGCGCAGAACGGCCTGGGCGTTCTCGCCGATATGCGGGGCGAACATACGAAGGCCATCGAGGCTTTTGATGCAGCCCTGGCGGTAAACCCGGGTGACGCATCAACGCTTAACAACCGTGGATATTCGCTGTACCTGGATGGTCAGTATGACGCAGCGAGCGCGAATTTCCTGGAAGCCGCGGCACAAGGTGCCGAGCGAGCCTGGCTCAACCTGGGGTTGGTTCGGGCCCGGCAGAAGCGGTATGCGGAGGCCGTAAACACGATGGCGCGAAACGTCGCGACTGAGGTGGCGTATAACGATGTCGGCTATATCGCAATGCGGCAGGGCGATTTCGCCGTGGCCGAGCGGTATTTCCGCAAGGCGATCGGACTTTCTCCCCGCTATTTTGAGGCTGCACAACGCAACCTGACGGAACTGGAAGACCGGAGAGCCTCCGACGCAGCGCTGGTGCATGTCGACAGCGATGCGGGATGAAACTGCACGGTTACCACGAATGACACGACTGACGAAAAAATGCCGATCTCGTTGCCGGCCCGGCCATCGGCTGCTGCCGCTGCTGGCCACTCTGTTCCTGCCTGGTGGCGCGTGGGCCATAGACTTCAAGGGCATAGAATTGGGCGTTCCGCTCTGGATGTCGGCCGAGCGGTCGGTTTTCGGCGCGCTGGACTGCAACCCCACGCGACTTGATCCGCAGGCCTACAACGACTATCTGCAGGAGCTGCAGCAAGTTGTGCCGGGCGTTCGCAAGGTTTGTACCGGCTCCACATCCATCGCGGCTGTTCCGGCGGATGTAACGGTCCTGCTCGGAACCTCCCGAACGGTGCTCAGACTGACATTTCAGTTTGCCGGCGAGGGCTATCCCCAGGTCCTGACCGCCATGACGAGCAAGTGGGGTGAGGGCGTCGAGGAAGTGCGTGAAGAGCAAGACAAGAGCGTCTGGTGGGATTTCGATGACGGTACCAGCGTTTCCATTCACCTGATGCCTGTCGCCGACGCATCGTCTGCCACGGACAGTCATTACCTGATCGGACTGGCGGAGTACTCCTTGCCCGTGGCCACGCCGGCCGGGGATCTCTGAGCGTCCCCGGAAAATTACACGCTTTCGAGCGCCAGCCCGGCTGTCGAACCCTGCTCGCCGACTTTGAAAGTTACTGCACTCAGTCCACGGTCCATGCACGCCACCAGAGGCCGAGCTGGCTGCTGTAGCCGATGTCACGGCGCGCAATGCGGTGTTGGCCATCCAGCACATAGTAGGACGGGTAAGCATAGATCTGCCACTGCCGGCCGATGCTCCGATCAGCCAGCAGTACGGGCATGGCGAGTTCATGACGCTCGGCGTAGGCGCGAACATCCTCGGCGGACTCCCAGTCGAGCGCGACGGCGACGACCTCGAACTCCTCGGGATTCCGCCAGCGGTGCATCCGGTTGAGGTTACCGGCGCTCGCGCCGCAGATCTTGCACCAGGGCGCGAAGAAATAGACAAGCACCGATCGACCCTCGGCGTTCGCCAGGTCGTAAGCCTCGCCGGCCACGGTGGTGCCGCGCAGGCCGGGCGCGGCCTGCCGGTCGGCCGGGAGCATGTTGCGCTGCTGGAAGGCCATGACGCCGACGAACACGGCGACGATCAGCGCCGCGTTGAGCAGGAACGAGCGGACTTTGGCCCGGCGCTTCTCCATCGGCCGTGTCAGGGAAGCAGGCGGCGAACGTCGGCGTAAATGGCCTCGAGGGCCGCGTCGCGGTTCGCGACGTAGTCGCCGAAGTCCAAGGGCACGGGGATGTCCGGCTCGAGGTCGCCGACGCCGTCCTCGCGGAAGAACGGCGACAGCCAAAAGCACTCGCCCCAGTCCCAGCAGCCGTCGGCATAGTCTTCCCAGGTGCTCCACACGCGCGCGACGATCCCGGAGTTGGGCAGCACGAGCGGCGTGCCGCCGTTGGCGATGAAGCGCAGGCGGTCGCCAACGAGGCCGCCGACGATGCGCGCCCGGTCGCCGGCGAACTGCTTGATCTGGGCGGCGGCACCGATGCCGGCCGAAAAGGTCTCGCGCGAGGTCACGACGTAGATGGGCCCGTCGCCGGCGACAAGCGACGGCAGCTCTTTGGCGAAACGCGCCGTGGCATCCGTGCCGCCGCCGTTGAAGCGCAGGTCCACGACGGCAAACGCGGGCTGGCGCTCGCGCATGTCGGCCATCACCTCTTTCAGCCAGCCGGTGAGGGAGCGGCCGTCGATGTCCCAGTTGTAGTTGATCTTGACGTAGGCGCCTGCCGGGTCTTCCAGTCGGCGGTACAGGTAGGGCTCGTCCGGTTCCGCGAGGTAGAGGGGCGCTGCCTGCCCGTCCATGAGGTGCACCCAGTTGTCCTCGTCGGCTGCGCGGACCCGGTGATCCATGAGTTCGCGCCCGAAGGGCTGCCGCTGGCCGTCATCGAGGCGCGCGCCTTCGAGCCGGCGCTCGACGGTCTCGCCCGTGGCCAGCCGAAAAGTGAGTGTCGCGGCGTCCGGCGCGGCGGTGAACCCCTCGGCATGGAGCAGGTCGGGCGAGGTGATGAACAGGTGCGAGAAAAATGCCGAGCGTCGCTGGACGCCGCCGAAGTAGGGGAGAAAGGCCGCGACCACGTCGCTGGTCAGGCGCCCCTCCACGGCAATCAGCTCGGCACCCAGGAGTTCTTCATGGCCCTTCCTCACCTGCAGCACGAACTGGCCGTCCTCGAACGGTCCGAAACGCACCGGCAACTGGTTAACCCGCCGCGTGCGCCCGATCGCCGAGACGTTGGAGTGGCCGTTGTCGGCCAGCGCCACCGCTCGCGCCACGACGAGCTCGAAGCGCGCGGGCGTCATCGTGTCGAGTTCCTCACGCACCCCTGCAAGGTAGTCCGCGAAGGCTTCGCGCTTGGTCTCGTCTTCGAACGCCTTCTCGAGCTGCGGATAGAGCGCAAGGTACTCGAGGTCCTGCTCGTACGCCTCGACCTGGCTCGCGGGCTCGGCGAACTCGGCCGCGGGCACGGACGGAATGAAAAGTTGGTTGAAGGTCCAGAAGGCAATGCCGCCAAGCGCCAGCAAAACAGCGAGGATGATCAGGGTGACCTTGACCCAGGTCTTCTTAAAAAAACGCTTCATGCCCATGGCCATTCTCCCCCGCGCGCCAGCGACGGTGCTCCGTCAACACCGCGAAGTTGCGGGAGGGCGCGCTCAGTTGTCGATTTCCTGCTCGATAAGCTCTACGAGCGCTTCGGACTCGTCTCGTGCCATGCGGTAGAGCGCCACCATCGTGTCCGTATCCTGCTTCGTATACACGAAGAAGTTGCGGAAGAACTGGTCTTCGAGCATCGACGTGTCGGTGATGCGACTGCTGCTGATATCGAAATTATTCATCATCAGCGGAATATACCCATCATCGAGTGCTTGCAGGTAATTGGCTTGCAGCATCGCGATATCTTTATGGCGTCGGTCGAGTTTCAGGATGCGCTTCTTGATGCCCGAGTTGCGCAGCAGGCGAAAGTCACCGCTTTCCCGCATCGAGCGGTAGGTAAAGTCGGAGGGCGTGAAAAACAGGTACGTCGCCGGCGTGTAGATGGCCTGCGCCAGTTGCTCGGGCGGCAGGTCGCCGATCTCCGGCATCCGGTCGATGATTTCTCCTGCACGCTGCGATTTCGCCTCACCGCTGGCGATCGCCTGATCGAGGCTCGAGATGTCGGTCTCCAGGTCACTGCGCAGGTCCTCCAGGTACCGCGCCGCTATCTCGGCGTCCTGCAGGTCCTCGAACCAGCCCTCGAACCACAGCGCAACGTTGATGCCGACGACAATCATCAGCACCTCGAGAAGCAGGTTGGACTTGCGAGATTTATTGGCGAATTTGAACATGGTCTTTTCTAGGCGACGTCGGCTACCGACCCGTCTTGCCCGGCGGCGGGTTCCTCGTTCATCGTGTAAGCGCCCTGCAAGCTAATGACGTGCTCGTTCCAGACCTTGTCGAACCGCGCGTTGTCGACGACCGGTCGCCTGATCATGAGGCGGAGCAGCCGTTGCTGTCGCCAGCTAGTGACCGACTTGCCATAGAGCTGCAAGGCATAGCGCGAGAAGTCGCGCACGATGACGTCGAAAACCTGGTCCAGCAAGTTGTCATCTACTGCGTAAATCCTGGCGTTTTCGATAATTAGCTGGCCGTACACGACGAGCGTAAAGAGTTCGCCCAGGTTGAGAAGAAAATCGATGTCCCTTGCCTGTTCCCTCGAGGGCCGGGCTACCGCCAGCATGGCCTTGAGGTAACGGATCTGTTTCTTGAACACATTGGCGTTGGGCAGGTCGACGCTGGCATAGGTCGCGCGGTAATCGTGAAAACGAATCTTGCCGAGTCCCTTCGTCGGTCCCTGGGCGAAGAGGAAGTCGTCGTTCACCGGCTCATCGCGTCGCTCGATGACCGGGAACTCACCGGGCTTGAAAAAATAGTTGGCCATGAACTTGACGATCAGGGCCATGTTGACGTGCACGGTGCCTTCGAGCTTGGGCAGCGCTCGGATGTCGCGCGCCGCCATCTCGAAGTACATGTCCTTCTCGAAGCCCTTGGCCGCAATGACATCCCAGAGATGGTCGATGACGGCTTCGCCCTGCGTCGTCACCTTCATCTTCACCATCGGGTTGTACAGGAGGTAGCGCCGGTCCTCGGGTGAGGCCGCCCGCATGTAGTCCGACGCCCTGAGCGCGAACAGCTTCATCGAGACCAGGCGCACGTAGGCGTCGACGAACAGTTGCCGGATGTGCGGGAAGTCCGTCACCTGGCTGCCGAACAAGCGCCGGCTGCCGGCGTGATCGATCGCCTCGTAAAACGCGTGGGTGCAGACGCCGATCGACGCCCAGCCGAGGTTGTACTTACAGAAATTGATCGTGTTGAGCGACGCGTCCCACGCTTCGGTTCCACGCGAGAGGATGTCGGCGTCGGTGATGGGGTAGTCGTGCAGCGCGAACTCCGCAACATAGTTCTGGGAGTTGCAGACGTTTTTGAAGCACTCGTATTTTTCGTGCCGCGGATCGACGACGAAGAAGACGTAATCGTCGCTGCCGGCGATCTTGCCAAACGTCGAGACCAGGCCTGCTTCGTTGGCGTTGCCGATGTAATACTTGCGGCCGCGGGCCAGGTAGCTGCCGTCATCCTGCGGGATCAGCGCCATCTCGGAGGAATAGATGTCGGCGCCGTGCTCTTTTTCCGACAGGCCGAACGCGAAGATGTGGCCTTCGCGCAAAAGCCGCGCAGCCTTCCGCTTGGCCGCTTCGTTGCCGGAGATCCAGATCGGGCCGAGGCCGAGCATGCTGACCTGCCAGGTGTACCAGTAGGCGAGGCCGTAGAAACCGAGGATCTCGTTGAATTCGCAGTTGCGCCAGCTGTCCCAGCGTACGCCCTCGGCGCCATCCGCGTAGGCCGATGGCGTCATCAGCCTGGCGAAGATCTGCTCCCGCGCAACGAAATCGAGGAAGTCGGCATACCAGACGCGCTCGTGGTCATCCTCCTTGATGCGGCGTCGGCCCTTGTTCTCGAAGAACTCGATGGTCTTGCGCATGATCTGCGCCGAGGATTCGTCGTGATACTGGCGATCGTGTTGGTGAGGATTGAGCAGCATAAGACCCCCATGTCCTGGCGCCGCCCGGGACGTGTGAGCTTGTCGATGGCGGCACAGGCAGGATGCCACGTGCCGCCAGTCCAGGCCAGAGAGGCGGGGCCGAAGACGCCGGACTTTCCGACGTGCTGCAACTCCTCGTGCCAGGTGTGTAGGGCGATCATCCCGGTAATCGAAATGAGAATATTTACGTTCAACGAGATTTGATGGCATAGTGCGGCAACGTTTGCGCCAAGGGCCGTCTATGCGGATTGCCGTTCTGATCTTGCTCATTGTGTTTTTGTCCGGGATATCCCGGACGGCCTGGCCCGACGAGAACCCCGTTTACCCGCCGCTGCCCGATGGTGCCAAGTCCCAGGTGGTGAAGGTCGCGGCGGAGCACGAGGAACAGGCTTACCGGCGCGGCATCCGTTTCAGCGATCCCGAGCTGCAAGACATCGTTGATCGGGTTGCCGAGACGGTATTGCCGGACGTTGCCGATAGCTTCATTGATTTCCGCGTGTACCTGATTCGCGATCCGTCGCCCGCCGCTTTTTCCCTCGCCGACGGACAGATCTATGTTCAGACCGGACTGCTGGCCCGGCTCGAAAACGAGGCGCAACTCGCGGCTGTCCTCGCGCACGAGGCCCACCATGTTGCGGCGCATCACCATATCCAGGCAGACAAATATCGCCGCGCCCGGGGCAATTTTGCCGGCGCCACTGCGGGCTTGCTCAACATTAACGCCGGGGAAGGCATCTCGTACGACAAGGAATACCGGTATATCGCGCAGTCGGAGTTTACTCCCGAGATGGAATTCGAAGCCGACGCCGGCGGCGTCGCCCTGATCAGTCAGGCCGGCTATGCGCCAGGCGCCGCCGTGCGGGCACTTGAGCGCCTGAGACAGGACCCCGAGTTGTCGGTGGACCGCAGGATCGCATCGTTCAGCACGAGCGAGTCCCTGCTCGAGCGCCAGGGACGACTCCAGGCGCTGGTTGGCGACGTCGAGCCATCGGCGAGCGATGGAATCGACGGCGAGCGACCGCTGCAGCTGCGACGGGTCATCGAGATGACCATCGACGATTACCTGCGACTGGATCGTCCCGGCACTGCGCTCAAGTTCATCGAGTCATTGATCCAGGTGCAGCCGGATGCGTTCCTGTATGCCGCAAAAGGCGATGCGCACCACGCGCTCGGGCCGCGAGCGGTCGATCTCGAGCAGGAATTCCTGGTCTGGGTGGTTGACGGCAAACGTGCCGAGAAGACTCGCGAAGAGACGTATGAAAAATACCTGGCGATAGAGGGCGGCCCCGAAAGACTGGCCCGGAACCTCGACAGTGCCGCCGAAGCCTTCGCCATGGCCATACAACTGGACGAGAACAACGCGCGTGCGCATCGTGGCCTGGGCAACTTGTTTTACGAGCAACAGGATTACCGACAGGCGGGCAGGAATTACGTGAAGTACATGAAGCTGGCGCCTGATTCGATGGATCGACCTTTCGTGCTGGAGAAATTGCAGCACATCAAAGCGGAACTTACGAAACAGAAGGGGGAACAGCAGTGATGAGGAAATGCCGAAAAGGCCTCTGGGCCGCAGCCACGATGATGATGGTCCTGGGCGGCCAGTCCGCTGTTGCCGGTGTCTGTTGGATCGGGGAATGCAGCGAAATGACGAACGAGTTTCGGACCATGGAGTTGCGACCACAGACCATCGCCTTGTTGCCTGCTCGCTCGTCGCTGACCGAAGACGGTGTCTTCAACTCGGAGAGCAGGGTCGGTGAAACGGCCGAACTCGAAGACGCACTGGCGAAGTATCTCGAGAAAGAGATTTCTTCGCGCGGTTACACGGTGCGGCGCGTCACGTTCGATGAAATCAGCGCCGACCCGAAACTGGCGGAACTGATGAATGCTGCCAATCAACGCTATGACGAGGAGTACGCCACGATCGTTGCATTCAAGGTCAATGACGTGAAGAACCGCCGCTACTCGGTAGGCGAAGAGGGGCGACGCCTGACAAACTACCTCGGTGTCGACGCCACGGCGTTTCCGAGGATGCAGATCGCCGGCTCCAGCAGCACGTCAAAGTTGGCGTCGGCACTGGGTGGCCATGATGGGAAGGCCGGTGGCATCAACATGGAATTCGGCCTGGTACATGCCCGCACGGGCAATATCGAAGCCTTCTTTGGCGGTGTTTCGAAATCAGGAAGCGGGCCTTTCGGCGGCGTAAGTTTCAAGAAAATCCTCAAGAAGGGCGACAAGTACATGAAAGACATTGCCGAAACGGCGACCAAGAAGATGCCCGATCTTGATGAGGCCCTGAAGCCGCAGAAGCTGGACGAAGGAGCAGCGGAGCTGGTCTTGTACGACCCGGTGGACGAAGAAGCGGTGCTCGACGACCTGGACGATCTGTTGGAAGCTGAATAGCCGGGCGTTGCGTTTCCAGCGACGGGCTGTGCGCGGCCGCCATCAGTCCCCGGGCCGGCGCGGGCCGATGGACGTGTCCCAGCCCAGCACGCCGTGCTTCTCGAGGATCTCGATGAGCGTGTCGATGGGTATCGCCTCGCGCGTGCCGCGCGAGCTCGTCACGGTCGTCGCCTTGAAGATCGCGTTGTAGATCGCTTCCTCGGTCGCCTCTGCGGCGGCCCCGAAGAGCGGCGACATCGACGCGTTGACGAGCGCGGGCGCCGTTACCGGCCCATCGCTCTCGCGAGGCCTTCGCACATCCGGGTGGGTCGAAAACGCGATGACGTAGTCGCCCGAGCCGTTACTCGCAAACGAGCCGGTGCGCCCGAGGCCCATGATGGCCCGCATGGCGAGGCGGTCGAGGCTCCGGGCGGTGAGCGGTGCGTCCGTGGCGACGACGATCATGATAGAGCCGTCTTCCTGCGCGCTGCTATTGCCGGCGGCTTCGAGAGCTTCGGCGAAGGAATAGGTGCCGAGTTCGCGGCCGACCGGTGCGCCGTTCATCGTCAGCACGCCGCCGTAGTTCGTCTGCACCAGCACGCCGACGGTGTAGCCGCCGAGCGAGTCCGGCAGCACGCGCGAACTCGTGCCGATGCCGCCTTTCCAGCCGAAGGCCTGGGTGCCAGTGCCCGCGCCGATGCTGCCCTCGGCCACCGGCCCGCTGCTCGCGCCGGCCAGCGCCGCGAACACGTGTTCGCGCTGCACCGGGTCGGCCCACATGTTGTTGACCCAGGCGTCGTTGGTCTCGCCGACCACCGGGTTCACCGTGTGCTCGCCCATGCCGGGCTGTTCGTAGACCCATTCCTTGAGCGCGTTGGCGGCGCTCCAGACGCACAGCGTGCAGGTCAGCAGGATGGGTGTCTCGATCTCGCCGAACTCGCGGACCTGCGTTTCGCCAATGAGCTTGCCGTAGCCGTTGCCGATGTGGATCCAGGCCGGCATCGGGTGGGTGTACAGGTTGCCCGGCCCGGGAATGACCGCCGTCACGCCCGTGCGGATGTCCTCGCCCTCGATAATCGTCGTGTGCCCGACCCTGACGCCGGCCACGTCGGTGATCGCGTTCAGCTCACCGGTCGGGAAGATACCCACCGCGAGCCCCGCGTCGCGGGCCCGGGGCCGCTCGTCAGCCTGGGCGCTCGCCCAGAGGAGCGCGATGGAAAGGAGCGTTGTCGTCAATCGCAGCATGTTCGGCCTCGCACCGTCGACAGTGGCCGCCCATTCTAACCCGTCTGCGCGGACCGTCACGGCGGGTATATACTGGCCCACCTGCCGAGGCGCGCTGGAGCGCCGGACCTTCGAGGAGTTGCAGCCGTGACTGATACCAACCGGGAGTTTGACGTTATCGTCTGGGGCGCGACGGGTTTCACCGGCGCGCTCGTCGCCGAATACCTGCTGTCGCAGTACGGGGTTGGCGGCTCGCTGCGCTGGGCTGTCGCCGGACGCAACGAGGAGAAGCTCGCCGCGCTCCGGCAGGAACTCGGCGCGGAAGCCGATGAGCTGCCCGGCATCGTCGCCGACAGCTTCGACGAGGCAAGGCTCGCCGCGATGGCGGCGAATACACGCGTCGTGATCTCGACCGTCGGCCCGTACGCCAAGTACGGCTCGCCGCTGGTCGCAGCCTGCATCGCGGCGGGCACGCACTACTGCGACCTCGCCGGTGAAGGACAATGGATACGGCGGATGATCGACCAGCACCACGATGCCGCGGCCGAGAGCGGCGCCCGCATCGTGCACTGCTGCGGCTTCGACTCGGTGCCGATGGACATCGGCGTGTGGTTCCTGCAGGAGGAGGCGAGGCGGCGTCACGGCAGCTATTGCACGTCGATCGAGATGCTGGTCAAGGCGACCCGCGGCGGCCCCAGCGGCGGCACGATGGCGAGCGTCACGAATCTCATCAAGGAAGCGCGCGCTGACCGTGACGTGGCGCGCGTGCTCGGCGACCCTTACGGCCTCAACCCGCCCGACGAGCGCCACGGCCCCGACGGGCCCGACCAGCGCAACGTGCGCTACGACGAACTCGCCGGCACCTGGACCGCGCCGTTCGTCATGGCCGGGATCAACACCCGCGTCGTGCGCCGCAGCCACGCGCTGCTCGGCTACCCGTACGGGCGCGACTTCCGCTACCGCGAGGCCGTGATGATGGGCGATGGCGCGTCCGCGTGGCTGAAGGGCAACGCGATGACGCTCGGCCTAGGCGGCTTCATGGCCGCGGCCAGCTTCGATTTCTCGCGCGGCCTGCTGGAGCGCTTCGTCCTGCCGGCACCGGGTGAGGGCCCGAGCCGCGAACAGCGCGAGACGGGGTTTTTCGACCTGCGCCAGTTCGGCGAGCTCGCGGATGGCACGGTCATCCGCAGCCGGATAAAAGGTGATCGAGACCCCGGCTACGGCTCCACGAGCAAGATGCTCGCCGAGAGCGGCGCGTGCCTGGCGACCGACGATCTCGCCTCGGCTGGCGGCGTGCTGACGCCGGCCTCTGCCATGGGTGGTAAGCTGTTGCAGCGGCTCGAGGTCAACGCCGGGCTGTCGTTCGAGATCCTGGACGAGTCCTGACGAGGGCCTCGCTGTGCCATAATCCGGCTTCGCACATCGCTCGACAAGAAGAACAAAGGGAAACCAATGCTCGAGATCAAGAACCTCTCCAAGCGGTATCCGAACGGCGTGCAGGCGCTGAGTGACGTGAGCCTCGAAATCCCTGCCGGCATGTATGGGCTCCTGGGTCCGAATGGCGCCGGCAAGTCGACCCTGATGCGCACCGTCGCCACGCTGCAGCAGCCGGACTCGGGATCGATCCACTTCGACGGCCTCGACGTGCTGAATCAGCCGGAGGAGCTGCGCAGGAAGCTCGGCTACCTGCCGCAGGACTTCGGCGTGTACCCGCGTATCTCGGCGCTCGACATGCTTGATCACATGGCCGTGCTGAAAGGGTTTTCCGACAAGAAGGAGCGTCGCGAACTGGTTGACAGCCTGTTGCGGCAGACAAATCTCTACGACGTGCGCAAAAAGGCGCTCGCCGGTTTCTCCGGTGGCATGCGCCAGCGCTTCGGCATCGCCCAGGCGCTGATCGGCGACCCGCAGGTGATCATCGTCGACGAGCCCACGGCCGGTCTGGATCCCGAGGAGCGCAACCGCTTCCTGAACCTGTTGTCCGACATCGGCGAGAACAAGGTCGTGATCCTGTCGACGCACATCGTGGACGACGTCACCAACCTGTGCCCGCGCATGGCAATCATTGCCAAGGGCCGCATCGTGCGCGAGGGCAGGCCCTCGGACCTGATCAACGATCTGCGCGGCTCCATCTGGGCGAAGACGGTGGAGCGCCAGGAGGTCGCAGAGCACAGCCAGCGGCTCACGGTCATCTCCACCAAGCTGTTCGCCGGGCGCAGCGTCCTGCACGTGCTGTCGGACACCGATCCCGGTGACGGCTTCGCCGCCCATGAACCTGATCTCGAGGACGTCTATTTCGCGACTTTGCTGTCGGTGAACGGCGAAGCCGCCGAGGCTGCCTGATGTTCACCAACGTCCTGCTGTTCGAGATCAGGTATCAGCTGGGCAGCCGCCTGTTCCTGTTCGGCTGCATCATCTTTTTCCTGCTGGCGTTCCTGAGCGTGGCCAGCCCGAACGTCCAGTTCGGGGCGCTCGGCGGCGCCAATTACAATTCGCCGTTCGCCATCCTGACGACACATGTCGTCATGGCGATGATCGGCGTGCTGGTCGCCGCCGCCTTTCTGAATAACTCGGCCCTGCGGGACACCGACGAGCGCATGGCCGAGATCATCTACTCGACCCGCATCGGCAAGCTCGAATACGTGCTCGCGCGTTTTGTCGGCGCTTTCGTCGCCGCGTACCTCGTGTACATCGCGTCCAGCCTCGGCTTCGCGGCGGCCACGTTTATGCCGTGGCTCGACCCGGACCTGATCGGCCCGTTCACAACGTGGCACTACGTCTACGCGGCGGTGTTTATCGGGCTGCCGACACTGTTTGGCAACTCCGCCATTGTTTATGCCTTTGCAGTGCTTACCCGCGACCAGCGGATCTCCTATGCCGTGATCATCGGCCTGCTCGTCGCCTACCAGGTCGCGGCCGGCCTTCTCGGGGAGATGGATTACCGGACGGCCGCCGCACTCGTTGACCCGACGGGCATTGCCGCGATCGGCGAGGTCATGCAGTACTGGACCGTGTTCGAACGCAACACCGATGTCGTGCCGATCGAGGGCACGTTGCTGCTCAACCGGATGCTGTGGCTGGCTATCGGCGTGGCGCTGCTCGCCGTCACGCTCTGGCGGTTCAGGTTCGTGATCAGCCGGTCCCGCCGGCGCAGGAAGAAGATCGCAGACAGCGCAGCGGTGGCGGCAAAGCCGGAGCCGGTCGAGTTTTCCACGCAGCACGCTGAGTTCACCGCGGCCACTTCCTGGCACCAGTTCCTGGCGCGAACCGGCCTCGAGGTGCGCACGGTCATGCGCAGCGTGTTTTTCTGGGTGCTGCTGGCGCTCGCGGCGGCGTTGTCACTCGGCAACTTCTTCGGGGCGTCCCAGGTCTTCGGGACGTCGGTTTACCCTGTCACCCGGACGTTGATCCAGGTGCTGAGCGGCAGCGTCACGCTGTCGCTGATGATCATCATCGTGTTCTACGGCGCCGACCTGATCTGGCGCGACCGGGAAACCCGCTACCAGGACATCCTTGGCGCGTCGCCCGCGCCGAACTGGACCTTCGTGCTGGCGAAGATGGTCGCGGCGCTGATGGTCGTGCTGATCTTCCTGGTCGAAACGGCCCTCGTCGCCGTGCTGTTCCAGCTGTTCAACGGTTACACGAACATCGAGCCGGGCCTGTACGTCATCGGCTACCTCTACGACTACGGCGTGCTCTTCTACCTCGCTATCGTGCTGTCGCTGTCCCTGCAGATACTCGTGCCGAACAAGTACGTCGGCATGCTGCTGATGGTCGTTTACCTGATAGGCCTGATCTCCCTGTCGAACGCCGGCTTCGAGGACCCGCTGTATCGCTATGGCGCCACGAGCAGCACGCCTTACTCGGACATGAACGGCTACGACGGCCTGCTGGGCCATGCCAGCTGGTACACGCTGTACTGGCTGTGCTTCGCGACGATGCTCGGCGTTGTCAGCTACGCGGTCTGGAATCGCGGCCCGCTGGAGAGCCTGCGCGTGCGGATCCGCAAGATGGGCACGAACCTGACGCGGCCGGCCGTAACTATCCTGGCGGTCGCGGCCGTGGGTTTTCTTTCGCTCCTTGCCTGGATCTACTACAACACGCATATCGTCAACCCGTACCTGACCAGCGACGATCTCCGGGCATTTGCGGCGGATTACGAGAAAAAATACGTCCATCTCAAAGGCCAGACGGTACCGCGGTTCACCGACGTCGAAATGGAGGTCGACCTGTACCCCGATTCGAAGGCCTTCCGCGTGCGCGGCCAGCAGGTCTTCGAGAACAAGACGGATGCCGCTATTGACGGGATGCCGGTGGGCTTCGGCTTCCAGACCCGGGTTGATGCGATCGAGATCGAAGGTGCAACGCTCGTCGAGTCCGACGACAAGTTCAACGTGTACCAGTACCGGTTCGATACGCCGTTGCTGCCCGGCGAGCGGCGGCGCATGACGTTCGAGGTGTCGCGCACGCCGCGCGGCTTCAGACACGGCAACGTGATCCCGAGCCTGCTCGGCGGCGGTGGCGTGTTCGGCAATGGCACCTTCGTCAACAGCCAGGCACTCGCGCCGTACCTGGGTTTCAACGAGGGTGCGATCCTCACGGATCGCAACGATCGCTGGCGCGAGGACCTGGAGCCGGTGCGGCGGGCCGCGGATCTCGACGACGAATCGCAGTGGGGCGTCGGCTTCCGGGCAGATTCCGACTGGGTCAGCTTCAAGGCGACCGTGACCACGTCGGCCGACCAGGTTGCCATCGCTCCGGGTTACCTGATCGAGGAGACGACGGACGGCGATCGGCGGCGCTTCGTGTACGAGATGGATGCGCCGATGCAGAATTTCTTTGCCGTGCTGTCGGCGCGCTACGCATCGAAACTCGAGGAACACGACGGCGTACAGCTCGCGGTCTTCTACCACCCGGCACACCAGTGGAACGTCGAGCGCATCATCGAGAGCCTGCGTGACTCGATCAGCTATTTCGGCGAGACCTACAGCCCCTACCAGTACCGGCAGATGCGCGTCCTCGAATTCCCCGCGTATTCATCCTTCGCGCAGTCGTTCCCCAACACGGTGCCGTGGTCCGAAAGCATCGGCTTCATTGCCGACATCACGGATCCCGAGGACATCGACTATGTCTACTACGTTGGCGCCCACGAGGTCGCGCACCAGTGGTGGGCGCACCAGGTGTCGGCCGCCAATGTCCAGGGTCAGACGTCGATCATCGAAACCCTGGCGCAGTACTCGGCGCTGATGCTGATGGAGCGCGAATACGGGCCGCACATCATGCGGCGCTTCCTCAAGTACGAGCTGGACAACTATCTTTCCAGTCGCGGCGGTGAGGCCATCGAGGAGCTGCCGCTTTACCGCGTCGAAGGCCAGGGCTATATCCATTACCGCAAGGGCTCGATCGTCATGTACGCGCTCAAGGACTACATGGGCCAGGAGGCGGTCGATACCGCGCTGCGCAACTTCGTTGCGGAATGCGCCTACAGGACCGATCCCTATCCGCGCTCACGCGACCTGATCCGGCACCTGCGCAGCCAGGCGTCGGGCGAGGAACAGCAGGCGCTCATCACGGATCTCTTCGAGCGGATCACCCTGTGGGACCTGAAGGTGGAAGAGGCGACGGCCAGCGAACGCAGCGACGGCCGGTTCGACGTAACGATCAAGGTATCGGCGAGCAAGTTCGAGGCGGACGGCGCCGGGGCGCAGACCGAGGTGCCGCTCGACCTGCCGATCGACATTGGAATTTTTGCGGAAAACCCCGACGATGTCACCGAAGGCGACGAGCACGTGCTGCTGCTCGAAAAACACCGGGTGCAAACCGGTGAGCTGATCTTCGAGCTGGTCGTCGACGAGGCGCCGAGCCACGTCGGCATCGACCCTTACAACAAGCTGATCGATCGTAACAGCGACGACAACCTGAAGGCCTTGTAACGCGCGCCTGGACCGCCTCAGTCCAGCCGAAACAGGAACTCCTGCATCCCGTTGCCGAGAAGCCGCGCGCGGTCGATGTGGAACCCGCCCATGCTCCGGGCGAGGTCTTCCGGTGAGTAGCGCGGGGCCGCGATCGTCGTCGTTGGAGCACCGAGGTTGACGAGTTCGCTCTCGGCCGTCGGCACGTAGCGGCCCGGCGACGCCGGCATGTCGCGCTCGGCATAGAAGATCAGTGCATGCGCCAGCGCGCCGGGGCGCGCGCGGCGCGCGATAGCCTCCATCAACGCCGACAGTGCATCCGGATTCAGGTAATTCAGCAGGTCCCAGCAAAACACGAGATCGACAGCGTCGTCGGGCCGCGCGCTCGGCAGCAGGGTATTCGCCACGACGGCCAGGTCGGGGCCGGGCTCGGTCGTGTTGAGCCGCTCGATACTCCCGAAATGCGCCAGGTCGACGATCTCCGCGCGGGTCCTCGACCGGCCGAGCAGCGCCAGCATCTCCGTGGATGCGGTGCCAAGATCGAGAACGACATGCCGATCGGTCTCTTCCAGTCCTGAGACCAGGTTCTGAAACAGCGGGGCGTGCAGCGCCGCCGACGATGCCGGCGGCGCCCGGTCGGGCGCCCGGCGCAGGGAGACCGTCACGTTGCTTACGCGGTCCCCGAAGGCGGGTTCAGGACCGCGCCCGCGTCTTTCGCCGGTTTCTTGGGCACCGCCCCGGTCTCGGCCGCCTTGGCCGGAGCGCTGTCACCGGCCAGCTTACCCAGCGCTTTTTCGACGGCCTTGGGGTCCATCTCGATCGAGCCCTTGAAATGGGCGCCTTCCTCGATGCTGACCCTGGGCGCGATGATGTTGCCCTGCACCCGCGCGTTGACGTGCACGCTGACGCGCTCGGTCGCGTACAGGTCGCCCCTGGTCTCGCCGTCGACGGCGATCGACTTGGCGTACACGTCAGCCTTGATCTTGCCCTCCTTGCCGATTGTCAGGGCGCTGTTCCTGAGCTCCACGGTGCCGGTCACGTCGCCCTCGATGCGCAGGTCCTCGTCGCCGCGCAGGTCGCCGTTGATCCGGATCGAACGGCCGATTACGGCGGCCTCGCTACCACGGCCCGACGTCTTTGAGCGCAGGCCGCCAAAGGTCTTGTCCGACTCGGTCCGGCCTGCCTCCTGTGATTCGGGCGTTTCGTCATCTTTCTTGCCGCGTTCAAACATGTCGATCTCCAAGCGAGGAATGGACACTTGTAACTATCACGCGCTCAGGGCGCTAACAAGTGTCTCCGAAATGCGACGGTCGGCGCGTTTGGCGATGGTCCGGGAAAGGGGTAACGTATGCAGGAACCCAAACGATAAGAACAGGGCCGGCCGCAGGCTCTTGCAGGCCGTCCAGGGGATTCCGATGAGACTCATATCCGTAATCGCAGTGGCGCTGCTGGCGGTGCCGGCCCGTGCCGACACCTTCGATTTCTGGCCCGGCGCCGACTATGACCCCGCGGTGCCGACGATCGGGGACGTGACCGGGCATGCCCCGGGCGAGCGCATCACATGGCACGCGGACGTAATTCGCTACTTCGATACGCTGGCCGAAGCGCACCCGGACCGCGTTAAGGTCGTCCGCTATGCCGAGAGCTGGGAAGGCCGCGAACTGATCTATGCCGTCATCTCGTCGGCGGAGAACATGGCACGCATCGACGAGATCAAGGCCAACATGCGGCGCTTGCGCAACGAGCGGCTCGAGCGCGCCGAGGCCGAGCGCCTCATTGCCTCGCAGCCCGCGGTGACATGGCTGTCCAATGCCGTGCACGGCAACGAGAGCTCGTCCACCGAGGCGGCGATGCTGATGGCCTACCACTTGCTTGCCGCGCAGGGTGACGAGGTCGTCGATGGCATCCTCGAGAACACGGTCGTCGTGATCGACCCGATGCAAAACCCGGACGGTCGAGATCGTTTCATACATCATTTCGAGATGGCCGAGGGCCTCGTGTCCGATTCGGACCGGCTATCCGCCGAGCATGACGAGCCCTGGCCCGGCGGGCGCACGAACCACTACCTGTTCGACCTGAACCGTGACTGGTTCATCCTGTCGCAGCCCGAGACCCGGGGGCGGGTGGCGGCTGTACAGGAGTGGTACCCGGTGGCCTACGTCGACGCGCACGAGATGGGCTCGGATGCCACGTATTACTTCGCGCCCGAGGCCGTGCCCTACAACCCGCACCTCTCGGCCGACCAGCGTGCGAGCCTGCAACTCTTCGGGCGCACGAATGCGCGCTGGTTCGATCACTTCGGCATCGACTACTTCACGCGCGAGGTCTACGACGCGTTCTACCCGGGCTACGGCGCCAGCTGGCCGTCGTATTTCGGCAGCGTCGCGATGACCTACGAGCAGGCCTCCATCCGCGGCCTCGTGTATCGCCAGTACCACGGGCGCGAGGTGAGTTACGCAGCAGCCGTGCGCAACCATTTCGTGACCTCGCTCGGCACCGCCGAGACGGTGGCCATGAACCGCGAGAAGTTCCTGCGCGAGTTCTATGACTACCAGGTCTCGGCGATCGAGGAGGGAGGCAGCGGCGAGACCCGGGCCTATATCGTGCCGACGCAAGCCGACCAGGCCGGCGCGAACAAGCTGGCCGGGCTGCTGGTGCAGCAGGGTGTGGACGTCGGCATCGCGACCGGGTCGTTTCGCGCCTGCGGCAGGACGTATGCCGCCGGCAGCTACGTAATCGATCTCGCGCAGCCGGCCAAGCGCCTGCTGCGGACGCTGCTCGACCCGGACGTGGCGATGGATGCCGCGTTCCTTGCCGAGCAGGAGCGCCGCCGCGCCAAGGATATGGGCGACCAGATCTATGACGTGACGGCGTGGTCCATGCCGCTGCTGATGAACCTCGATGTCGACGGCTGCAACCGCGCCGTGACCGTGAACACCCGTCCGGCGGGCGCCGAGCTCGTGCAGCCGGGCACCGTGACCGGCGGCGAGGCCGACGTGGCCTACCTCGTGCCCTGGGGAGAGGCGACGGCCGCGCGCTTCCTCGCCAACGCGCTGCGCGAGGGCATGCACGTCAAGAGCACGGACCTCGCGTTCACGCACGACGGCCGGCGCTACCCGTCCGGCACCCTGATCATCAGCGTCGCGGATAACAGTGCCGCGGTGCACGAGCGGGTGCGGGCCCTGGCCGGGACCACCGGCGCCAGTGTCGTCGCAGTGGATAGCGGCTGGGTCACCGACGGGCCGAACTTCGGCAGCAACAACGTCGTCGTGCACAACGCGCCCAAGGTCGCGCTGGCCTGGGACGAACCGACCTCGAGCTACAGCGCCGGCAATACCCGCTACGTCATCGAGCGCATGTTCGACTACCCGGTCACGGCCATCCGCAGCGACCGGCTCGGCGCGGCAGACCTCGATCGCTACCAGGTCCTTATCCTGCCCGCTATTGGTAGTGAGGCGGGTTACCTGCCGGTGCTCGGCGAGGCCGGTGTGGCCAATCTGAAGCGCTGGGTCGAGACCGGCGGTGTCCTGATCGGTCTCGGCACGGCGAACCGCTTCCTGGCCGACCCGCAGGTGGACCTGCTCTCGATCCGGCGCGAGGACGCGGTCGTCGAGAAGGAAGACGGCGATGACACCGAGGGTGAAGCCGCAGGCGGCGAGGGCGAGGAGCCGAAGCCAACCGTGGCCGGAACCTACCTCGCGAGCGCCGACGAGTACGCCGCGGCGGTCACACCCGATTCACAGGCCCCGGACTGGCAGGACGGCATCATCGCGCGTGCCGACGTGGATCCCGACCACTGGCTCGGGGCGGGCGTGGCCTCGACGCTCAACGTGCTGTTTGGCGGCACCGACATCTACACGCCCATCACGCTCGACAAGGGCGTCAACGTCGCCCGCTTCCAGGCCTCGGAGTCGCTGCTCGCGAGCGGCTACATGTGGGAGGAAAACCGCAAGCAGCTCGCGTTCAAGCCGTTCGCGGTCGTGCAGGGCACCGGTGCAGGGTTCGTCATCGCGTTCACCGCCGACCCGAACCCGCGCGCCTACCAGACCGGGCTCAACGTGATCTTCATGAACGCGATCTTCCGCGGCGGCGCGCACGCGCGGCCGCTGCGCTGACCGGCGGAACGCCGATTTTCCGTCTATAGTCAGACTGAGATCGAGCAAATAAAAGAAGGAAAACACTATGAATATCAAACGCTTGGTTATTGGCAGTGTGGTCGGGACGGTAGCCCTGTATTTCCTGGGCATGCTGATATGGGTTTATTTGTTCGCGGACTTTTTCGACGCGAACTCGGGCTCGGCAATGGGGGTCGATCGGGAGGCCATGATCCTGTGGTCCGTCGTGCTCGGCACCCTGTGTTACGGGGCATTGCTGACGCTGGGTCTCGAGCTGAGCGGCAAAAAGGGCATCGGCGGCGGACTGCTGGTCGGGGCGGTCGTCGGCGCGCTGATCTGGGGCACTGCCGATTTCATTTTTTACGGCATCACCAACCTCAACACGCTGACCGGGGCCGTTGCCGACGTCGTGCTCGAAGGCGTGCGCGGCGCGATAGCCGGCGCGGTCGTGGCCGTGGTGCTCGGCTTCGTGGGGGACTGACCCGGGGCTATCGCCAGGTCAGTCGGGCTCGTATTCGGCGGGCGGCGCGAACAGCTCGAGTGCGGGCCGTTCGTTGCTGCCCGTCAGCGAGACCATCTCGTAGCGCACGAGGCCGTTGCTCGTCGTTGCCCAGTCCGGCACGCTGAGGTTGCCGAAGCGCCTTAGCGGCCCGAATACATAGACGTACTGGGTGGTCGCCCAGACGACCGGTTCCTTGCGGGCGTTGACGATGATCCAGCCGTGCGGCGCGCCGTCGGGTCCGACGAACTCCAGGGCCGGCAGCCCGGGGACGCTCTCGAGCGCCCCGTAGCGCACTTCGAATTCACTGTCGCCGCGAGCGACGATGCGTGCGAGCCGGTAGATGCTGTAGGGCGCGCGCTCCATCGCGTTGGCGAGAGCCTCGTCGCTGCCCCAGGCAAACTCGCCGTTGGTGATGCTCCAGTAGCGGTGTTCGGGACTGTAAGCCCGGGTGCGCGTGTAAATTTCGCTCTCCATGGTCACGTACGAACGCGGCCCGGTCATGTCGAGGATCTCGTTCTCGAGGTAGCGGTCGGGGCGGTTGGCGATGTCCCATTCGTGCACGAAATGCACGGTCTCGAGATCGCGCCAGATGGCGAGCCCGCCCATCGTTTCCACCATGGCGCGGGCGTCGGCGATCGCTGCCGGGTCGCCGTGCAACCCTGCCTGCTCGTCGGCGGCTGCGTACATGGTGCCGGTGAGCGCCAGGAACGCGGCGAGCGTCGCCGGGTATCGCTGCAATGCCGCGGTAATTTTCATAACCGGTTTCCTGTGTTGTTCTAACCCAGCCGGATCGGCAGCTCACGGATGCGCCGGCCTGTTGCCGCGAAGATTGCGTTCGTGATGGCGGGCGCCACGGGCGGCAGCGGCCCCTCGCCCAGACCCCTGGGTGCGTCCTTACTTTCGACGATATCAACGTCGATCACGGGAATCTCGTCGATGCGGCAGAAGCGGTAGTCGTCGAAGTTGCGCTCACGCACGATGCCGTTGCGCACGGTTATCTTCCCGTACAGAGCAGCCGACAGGCCGTCGATGATGCCGCCCTCGATCTGCTGCCGCGCCCCTTGCGGGTTGATGACGCGGCCGCAATCGATCGCGCAGATAATACGATCCACGCGCAGCTTGTTCCCGGTGACCGTGACCTCTGCCACTTCGGCCACCCAGTTGCCCTGGTTGTAGCTCGCGGCGATGCCGCGGCCCTTGCCATCGGGCAGGGGTGACCCCCACCCAGACATCTCGGCTGCGACTTCAATGACCCTTCGTAGCCGCGAGGCATCGAAGCGGAAGTCCTCCCGTACCTGGACGAAGGGTTCGTCGCCGACCAGTCGACGCCAGAAGGCCAGCGGGTCCATGCCGTGCGCGTGAGCGAGTTCGTCGATGACGCTCGAGACGACGAAGACGTTGCCCGAATGCTCCGTTGCCCGCCACTGGCCGAGCGGGATGCGCGCCGGCACAGGGACGTAGTCGAACAGCAGGTTGGGCACGAACCCGGCCGGGAACTCGAAGTTGTAGATTTCGGCGGGCGAGCCGTCGCGTTCGAGGTAGACCTCGCGGGGATGGCTCACGACCCGCTGGTGCCAATGGCTGATGCGGCCATCCTCCGCCGTGGCTCGGACGCGCTGCAGGTTGGCCGCGCGGAAGTAGCCATGGCGTATATCGTCTTCTCGCGGCCACACCACCTTGACCGGGCGCCCGAACTCGCGGGCGAGCAGCACCGTGTCGGTGATGAAATCGGCGTAGTAGCGCCGGCCGAAGGCGCCGCCCGAGCGCATGACGTGAATCGTGACGTTCTCCTGGGGGATGCCGAGGACCTTCGCCACGGCCTCGGCCGCCATCGGCGGGTTCTGCGTCGGCGCCCAGACGATGGCCTTGCCGTCGACGACCTCGGCCGTGCAGTTCATCGGTTCCATCGGCGCGTGCGCGAGGAAGGGCAGTTTGTAGACGGCGTCGACGTCGGGATCGTCCCCCGAGATCTCGCCGTCCTCGCGTACGACCATGGCCTCCCTGTCCAGCGCCGCCTCGAACGCGCGCTCGAGTGCGTCGGTGCTGTCCCGCTCGGCGGGCATCTGCCACTCGATCTCGAGCTTGCTGGCGCCCTCGAGGGCGGCCCAGGTGCTGGTCGCGAGCACGGCCACACCCGAGACGAAGTTCGGGCAGTTCGGAAGAAGGATGCGGCCGCCGTGCTCGGTGTTCTTCAACACGTGAAAGCCGACGACACCGGGCACGGCTTCGGCCCCGGTCGCATCGAAAGTCAGCGGTTGGCCATCACCGTGAGGGCAGCGTTTGACGACGGCGTAGAGCATGCCGGGCAACTTGAGGTCGAGGCTGTAGTCCTGGCCCCCGGTCACCATGGCGTCCAGGTCCACGTCGCGCAGCGAGGTCCCGACGAGCCTGAATTCCGCCTCGTCCTTCAGCGGGGGGTCTTCCGGCACCGGCAGTTCGGCAGCCTGCGCGGCAAGCTCGGCATAGGCCAGGCGGGCGCCGCTCGCCGGGTCGATCACGTGGCCATCCTCGGTGACCAGGCTCTTTTCCGGGACGTTGAGCCGCCGCGACGCGGCCTCCCTGAGCATGGCCTTCGCGGCCGCGCCCGCCTGCCGCATCGCCGCGTAGTTCAGGCGGATGCTCAGGCTGCCGCCGGAGAACTGGTTGTCGAGCCGGCTATCCCAGTCAGCCTGCTCGACGCGGATGGCCTCCCAGGCAACGTCGAGCTCCTCGGCGATGATCTGCGGCAACGCGGTTTTCACGCCCTGGCCCATCTCCGGGTTCTGGGCGTAGAGGGTGATGCGGCCGTCGGAGCCGATTCGGATCAACGGATGGAGTTCGCCGGGTGACGCGGCGGCGCGGCCTGGCTTCGGCATGCCGATCACCAACCCCAGGCTGCCGACGGCAGCGAGCTGGATGAAATCACGACGGTTGAGCACAGGCGCCCCCTTACGGCCCGATACCAATAGGTTAGTGCATATTGGATGCGGTGACCACGCGGATCGTCGCGCGCAGCTGCCCGCCGAACGTCTCAGCCCGCAGGCCAGCGAATTGCGAACCGCGCACCGCCGAGTCGGGCCGACGTATCGACCACGGCTCGCCCGCCATGCAGCTCCGCGACGCGAGCGACGACAGCGAGACCGAGCCCGTAGCCGCCGGTTTCGCGGTTGCGGCTGTCGTCGATGCGTGTGAAAGCCTTGAACACTCTTTCGCGGTCTTGCTCTGCAATGCCATGGCCGTCGTCCTCGACGCTGAGAACCAGCTCTTCCGAGTCCTGCGCGAGCGCGCAGCGCACCCGGGTTGCCGCGTACTTGGTCGCGTTGACCAGCAGGTTGCTGAGCGCGAGTTCCATGAGGCGCGGGTCCATCCGCACCTTGTCGGGCGCGGCTGCCGCGTCCGTCTCGACCCGAACCGATTCGCCGGGCGCCTTCGCCAGGACTTTCTCCAGCCAGGGGCCCGACGGCACCGACTGCCAGTGCATCTCGATATCCGGGTGGTCGAGGCGCGCGTAGTTGAGCATCGAGGCGACGAGATCGTCGATCTCCTGGACGTCGTCGTTCATCGCGATGAGCCTCTCCCTGAGGGGCTCGTCCGCCTTGTCGCCGATGACGGCGAGGGCAAAGCGAATGCGCGCCAGTGGCGTGCGCATCTCGTGCGACAGGGCGGCGATCAGCTCTTTCTGGCTGCGCAACACGCCGGATAGCCTGGCGGCCATATCGTCCAGGTTGGTCGCCAGCAGCCGTAGCTCGGAGGTCTGCTCCGTGGTCGCCAGGGGCTCGCGGTAGTCGGCGGCGAAACGCTGCGCCCCGTCCGAGATGACGTTGATGTCCCTGAGGATCGGTCGTAGCCAGAGGCCCACGATGACGAATATCGAAAGGTAGAAGATCGGCGGCAGCAGCTCGAGGAGCAGACTTTCCGCGGGCGCGGCGATGGGGCCGAGGCGGATGATCGCGTCGATCGACCGGGCATCGTGAAGGTAGGAGGTGTTGCCGTCGGCGTCGACGAGCGGCGTGAGCCTGCTACCCGTGCCAAGGCTCGCATGCACGTCGTCGCGTGCCAGGACCTGCACGCCGATGCCGAGCGCGCCGGCGAGCTCCGCTGCCCGGGCATCGCGCTGCGCAGGCGGTGCTGCCGCCAGTTCCGCCTCTATCAGCAGGCAGGTCGACTCGAGCCAGCGATCCACGTCGGGCTCTGCTCGCGACAGCAGCTGCCGGAAGCCGAAGTCGAGCACGAGCGCAACGAGCAGCAGGCCGCCGACAAGAAACAGGTACGAACGAAACAGCAGCCGGTTGCGCCCGTGGAACAGGGACTTCACGTCGTCTCGCCCCAGGCGTCCGGCACGAGCAGGTAGCCTTTGCCCCAGACGGTCTTGATCCTGGCAGGCTCCGTCGCCGAATCGCCGAGCTTTTTACGCAGCTTCGAGATACGGCCGTCGATCGAACGGTCCGTGCCGTCATAGTCGATGCCCCGCAGGTGATGGAAAATGTCGTCCCGGCTCAGCACCGCGCCGGCATGGCGAGCGAGCAGCAGCAACAGCTCGAACTCGTGCGTAGTGAGCTGCACGGGCTCATCGTCCAGCGAGACCTCCTGCGCTGACCGGCTGATGCGCAAGGAACCGAGCACGATGTCGTTACCCTGCGTTGCCGGCTGCTGCGCGGTTTCGAGGCGCCGCAGCAGTGCCCGGGTCCTCGCGAGCAGCACCATCGGATCGACAGGCTTGGTGACGTAGTCGTCGGCACCGGCCTCGAGGCCGATGACCTGGTCGATGTCCGAGTCGCGCGCCGTAAAGATCAGGATCGGTCCGCTGAATGTCTGCCGCAGTTCCCTGCAGATCGTGAGGCCGTCCATGCCGGGTAGCATGAGGTCGAGCAGCACGACGCGGGGCTTGACGTTCGAGAACTGCGCGATAGCCCGGTCGCCGCGCGATTCGATGGCGACCGTGAGACCGTTTTGCTCGAAGTACTCCGCCGTGAGTTCGGCAAGGCGCCGATCGTCTTCGATAAGCAGAATGTCAGCGGTAGCGGTGGTCAATTAATGTCCCAGACGTGACGCGTGCGACGTTTGCGTCGCCGGTCGTCGGAGTCTATGCGCAGGACCTCCACGCTGACCTGTGCGAGCCGAGCTTGTGGATCCGTGCCGGTCATCCAGTAATTGAAGTCGGTACGCACGGTGCGCTCATCGGTCAGCCGTCCTTCGCGCTCCTCGTTCCAGCAACGCATCGGCGCATCGCCGAGGTCGTTGAAAAGACAATAGTAACCCGACGCGCCACTTTGCCACACGACGAGGAAGGCCATTTCGCAGCTCGGGTTGCGGCTGTCGGTGATACAGAGCACCGGCTTAACGGTCAATTCCATGTCGTCGGCGGGCGTGTTCGCGGCACCGAGCAGCGCCGGGAGGAGCAGGGCGAGTGTGCCGATGCAGCGCATCGCTCAAAACCTCCAGGACACGCCAGCGAACCAGCCGAGCACCTGGTCGTCCTCGACGATCGGGCTGGCGGCCGCCTCGTCGTTCAGGCGCTCGTACTCCGCGACGAGCGAGACAGCCCAGTGCCGGCTGAGCTGGTAGCCGATCATGAACCGTGCATGCCAGTTGATGCCCGCTTTGGCCTCGTACGGAAACGCAACCAGCCCCGCTTCCTCCGGCGTCACGCCCCAGTAGTAGTCGTTCATGTCGGCGCTCTTGTAGCTCGCGCCGAAGGACGGCTCGATGTACAGCCGCTGGTCGCGCCAGCCGTAGCTGTAATCGGCGTAAAGCTCGAAGCCTTCGTGCGTGCCCGAGATGTCGTGAAACGCCGACATTTGCAGCGCACCCCAGTCGCCATCGGTGAGCAGCTCCACGCCGAGTTCGACGGCGTAGTCCCGATCCGGGGGCTTGAACTCCACCTCGTTGTCCAGCGGGGCGCCGGCGAGGTCCACGTTGACGAAACGGGTGTCGGTCCTGCCGAAGAACACGCGGTCGGAGTTGACGCGCGCTACCAGGTTCGCCGTCATCCGGTCATTGTCGGTGGCCGTAAAGCCGAGGTCGCCGTTGTCGAAAAACCAGCGGTCCCCGAACCAGGCGATGTCCAGGTCGACGACAATCGGAATATCGTCGGACTGCACCAGCGGATTGGAGCGCAGCCCGTAACCGAACGCGGCGCCCAGGCGCCAGTTCGATTCCTCGTCCTGTTCCGTTCCTTCGGCCGCGAATGCTGGCATCGCGGCAAGCACGAGCAGAAGCGGTGCGGGCGGGATCAGTCTCGAATACATGGCGCGCGCCTCGGGCGGTCCTTTGACACCTCAATAGTGTCGCAAGCCGGCCGTCGCGGGCCGGTATCAAAGGTGTATGAAAATTGTCAAAGAATGTAAAGCATAACGTTTACACTTTCTCACAATGTTGCGAAAAATCTCCACAGACACGGCGCATTGGCAGGCATAGGCTGATGACATGGGCAACAAGGGAGATGCCACTATGACACGACTCACAGCGATCCTCTGTGGACTTATTCTTCTGGTACTGGCGGGCTGCGGATCCGGTTCGAATTCGAATTCCGGTAATCCGCCGGATCCGCAACCGGTTGGCCTCCTGAGCAGGGTAACCGATGTGGGTGCCTTCGAGGCGTCCATCAAGGACGGGCTCACGGCAATGACGAGTGCGGAAGTGCTGGCGAACGCCGGCGCCGCCCAGGACACCAACTTTACCGGTACGTACACACAGGAAATCAACGTCGACGAACTCGACAGTGTCCGTTACGACGGAGATCACCTGATCGTCGCACCGCGGCGGTATTTCCGCTGCTGCTTCATTCTCGATACGGCATTTGCGCCTGACGAGCCGCCACCGGCCGATTCGATCCGGATTCTGGCCACGGACCCGGCGAACGGGACCGCCGGACTTGCCGGCGAGATACCGCTGGATGACGGCACCTCGGTGCAGGGCATGTATCTCGCGGGCGACCGAATGTTTGCCTTGACCGCACAAAGGATCTACGGCAGCTACGGCGAACTGTGGGCCGACGTTGCGATCTGGGCGCCGGAGCAGACGGGCTTCAGTATTTACGACATCAGCGATGCGGCAAATCCCGCGCTCGAGATCGAGGCTTCGCTCGACGGCGTATTCGTCGAGAGCCGGCGCGTTGGCAACACGGTGTATGTGGTGAGCCGTTACACGCCCTGGGTCGATGGTCTGCACTATTACGTGAGCACGGCCGCACAGCAGGCAGAAAACGCGGCACTGCTGGCGGCGACGCCGCTGGAAGACCTCCTGCCGACGATCACGATCGGTGGCGAGACCCGCGCACTCGTGCAGCCCGAAAATTGCTACGTGACGACCGGGGACGTTGTTGATAACAACCCGGTGCTCACCAGTATCACCGCGATTCCGCTCGACGATCCCCAGAACTTCACGACCGCGTGCTACAACGAGAGCGCCTACGGCGTGTATGTCTCGGAAAACGCGCTCTATTTTGCCGAGCTGCGCCCCGACAATGCGCTGCAGCGTGACGTCACGCGGGTCCACAAGTTCGCGCTCACCGCTACGGTGATTGCCTACCGCGGGTCGGCCGACATCGTGGGCACCGTCTGGCAAGGCAACCAGGCCGACTTCCGCCTGAGTGAGCACGACGGCGTGTTGCGCGTCCTGGCGTCGCAGTTCGACTGGGGCAGCGAGGACTTCGTCGATCACCAGCTTTACGTTCTTCGCGAGTCGACCACGCGACCCGACCTGGAAGTCCTTTCGATGCTGCCGAACGACAGCCGTCCGGAGGAGATTGGCAAGCCGAACGAGGCCTTGTTTGGAGTTCGCTTCACGGCCGACAAGGCCTACGTGGTCACCTTCGAGCAGATCGATCCGTTGTACGTCATCGACCTGGTCGATCCGGCAGATCCTTACATCGCGGGCGAACTGCAGGTGACCGGTGTCTCCGACTTCCTGCACCCGGTCACCGACGGGCTGCTCCTCGGCCTCGGCCGCAGCGCCGAAGGCGGCATCAAGCTCGAGCTGTATGACGTGTCGAACATCGCGCAGCCCCTGTCTCGCGGCAGCGCAGTGCTTGGTGGGCAGGGAAGTTTCAGCGAAGCCGTCTTCGACCGCCACGCGTTCACTTACCAGGCCGACGTCGGCGGCAAGGACCGGTTCACGATCCCGGCGAACCTGTTCGCGTCTGACGGCAGCTACAACTACCTCGGCTCTGCTCTGTACCTCTTCGAGATCGTGGACAAGACGATGCCCTCGGTCGCCGGACTCAACCTCGTCGGGTCGCTCGAACCGCCGTCGTCCGGCGGCGAGCCCGACTGGGTCGAGCGCAGCCGGGCATACATCCATGACGACACGGTCTACTACGTCCGCGACGAGGATGTCTGGGCTGCCTTCTGGCACACGCCGTCCATCGTGAACGGGCCGTTCTAGACGCCTAACGGGGCTCACCAGGCAGGCTGCCGGTTCGCCGGCAGCCTGCCATCACGAAGCGCTATAATAAGAACTGCAACGAAAACCGGTGCTCGCGCATCACAACAAAAGTCGCAGCTAAGGGGGCAGTGGAATGATCTCGTTCTCAGTCAACGGCCAGCCGGTCACTTTCAATGGCGATGATGACACGCCGCTCCTCTGGGTCCTTCGCGACCACCTCAAACTCACCGGGACCAAGTTCAGCTGCGGCCGAGGCCTCTGCGGTGCTTGCGTCGTGCACCTCGATGGCCGGGCGGCGGCATCCTGCCGGCTGCCCGTAGCGACGCTCGAGGGCAGCTCCGTCACCACGATCGAGGGCCTCGCGCCCGGCGCTGACCGGCTGCACGCGGTGCAAAAAGCCTGGCTCGAGCTGGATGTCGCCCAGTGCGGCTACTGCCAGTCCGGACAGATCATGGCCGCGGTCGATTTTCTCGAGCGTTACCCGAAGCCGACCGACGCGGACATCGACGCCAATCTTTCCAGCATGCTGTGCCGTTGCGGCACCTACGTCCGGATTCGCAAGGCGATTCACCGTGCCGCCGAGATCGCGCGGCAGGAGGGGCGCCGTGGCTAAGACGCGCATCAGCCGCCGCCACTTCCTGGTCGCCGGCGGCACCGTGACCGGCAGCCTCGTGCTGGGACTGCCGCTCGTGAATACCGCCCGCGCAGGTATGGCGGACGGCACCTTCGGCGAACGCCAGATCGGCTATTTCGTCGAGATCACGCCGAAGGGCAAGGTCATCATCGGCAGCAACCAGCCCGAGATCGGCCAGGGCCTGAGGACGGCGCTACCCATGATGGTGGCCGAAGAGCTCGACGTAGCCTGGGAGGACATCGCCATCCGGCAGATGCCGCTCGGCATCCTGAAGACAGCCGACGGTTATACCTGGAAGTACGGCGGCCAGGGCGTCGGCGGCAGCAACGGGCTCAGGTCGAACTGGCAGTTCATGCGCGAGGTGGGCGCCACGGCCAGGCACCAGCTCATTCGCGCCGCGGCCGCAAGGCTCGGCGTGTCGCCGGAGGCCTGCAGCACGAAGCCCGGCTACGTGCTCTGTGACGCGCGCGGCGGCGAGATCGCCTATGCCGACCTCATCGAGGACGCGGCGAAACTCGACCTGCCCGAGACGGCGCCACCCCTCAAGGCGTTCAGCGAGTACCAGATTATCGGCACGCACCGCGACACGATCGATGCGCTCGACATGGTGACGGGCAGCACGAAGTACGGGCTCGACACCCAGGTCGAGGGTATGCGTTATGCCGTGATCGCGCGCTCGCCGATCCTGAACGGTCGCGTGAAAGCCTTTGATGATGTGGCGGCGCGCGAAGTGAAGGGCGTGCTCGACGTGTTCACGATCGAGGGTCCGCAGCCCGGCGAGCCGTACGTGATCCTCGCGAGCGGCGTCGCCGTCGTCGCGACCTCGACCTGGGCCGCGATGAAGGGCCGTGACGCGCTCGAGATCGACTGGGAGCCAGGCCCGAACGCCGAAGACAGCACCGACAAGTTTTGGCGGGAAAACGCGGCGATGCTGGATACGGCAGGGCAGATCGTCACCGATGACGGCGACTTCGACGGCGCGATGGGTGCGGCCGACAAGGTTGTCACGCGGCGTTACGAGGTGCCGTTCGTGTCGCACCAGCCCATGGAGCCACAGAACTGTTTCGCGCATGTGAAGGAAGACAGTTGCCACATCATCGCGCCGACGCAGATGCCCGCCGGCGCCTCGCGCGCCGCGGCCGAGGTAACGGGACTGCCGCGCGAGAACATCCGCATCGACATGACCAAGGTTGGCGGCGGCTTCGGCCGACGGCTCACCAACGACTACGTGGCCGAGGCGGCGATGATCTCGAAGCAGACCGGCTGGCCGATCCAGCTGGTCTGGTCGCGCGAAGACGACGTGAGGAACGACTACTACCGCCCCGGCGGGCTGCACGAGCTCCGTGCGGGCGTCGACAGCGACGGCAAGCTGACGGCCTGGACGCAGCGCCTCGCGAGCGGCAGCAAGTATTACCGGCGGCCGAACATGCCGGACGAGGACCTGTGGAAACCCGAGCTGTACCCGGACGACTTCCCGCGGCGCTTCGTCGACAATTTCCGGCTGGAGTATTTTCACAACGCCATCGGGCTGCCGCGCGGCTCCTGGCGGGCGCCGGCGCACACGGCGAACGCTTTTGTCATCCAGAGTTTCCTCGACGAACTCGCCGAAGAAATCGGCCGGGACCCGCTGCAGCTGCGCCTCGACCTGCTCGGCGAGGAGCGCGAGATCGAGTATTCGGGCCACGGCGGCCCGACGTTCAACCCGGGCCGGGTGGCGCGGCTCTTGAAGTTTGTCGCCGAGCGCATCGGCTACGGTGAGGCGCGCCCGGCCGGTACCGGCGTCGGCCTTGCGGGGCATTTCACGTTCGGCGGCTACGCCGCGCACGCGTTCGAGGTGACGGTGAACGCTGAGGGTGAGCTCAGCATCGACCGAATCGTCGCAGCGATGGATTGCGGTTACGCCGTGCACCCGAACGCCGTGAAGGCGCAGATCGAGGGCGCGACCATCGACGGTATCGGTGTCGCGCTCGGGCAGGAGATCACGGTGCGCAACGGCCGCGTGCGGCAGAGCAACTTCCATGACTACCCGCTGGCGCGCATCGAGCAGATCCCGGCAGAATTCGAGGCTCATATCCTCAATTACGACGAGACGCCAACCGGCGTGGGCGAAATCGGCATCCCGCCCGTCGCGCCGGCGCTGACCAACGCGATCTACTCGGCGAGCGGCGTGCGCATTCGCAAGCTACCGATCGGCAACCAGCTGCGGGAGGCGCTGGCCAGCTGAATTCGTAGCGTTTAGGCGGGCTGCGCGGCCAGGTACTGGTCGTTGCGGCGCCGCCGCATCAGGCAATCATCAGTAATTAATCGCGCAGGGGTCAGGCCATCGTTGCCGTGTAATCACATTCTGTTCCGCGAAACCGCGTGGTTTCGACAACGTGAAGAAGGAGCAGAATGATGAGGAAGAAAGCAAAAGCTTGCAGGCATATCTCACCGGCCGAGAGTTCCCTGACATCGGTGATTGCCGGTTGCGTGTTGGCGATACTTGCCGCCGGCCAGGCCGTGGCCGAGAGCCCGGGTGTCCGCGAGGAAGCGGCCTGGTACGAGGGCGAACTGGTTATCCGGCTGGCGAAGCTCAACGACCCGGATACGGTGGACAGTCCCGTCAAGGTGCCGGCTGCCGTGCAGAACCCTTTCTACATCGTGGCGAGCGCGGGCGTGGGGTTGCAGGAGCATCCGGTGATCGGTGTCGTGCCGGGCGACCCGGGCTATAGTTCGTGGTGGAAGCAGCTCCTCGTTTTCGATGTGTCGGCGTTCTTCGGCCCCGGCCGGGACGTGACCGTGAGCCCGTACACGAGCGCCGCGGAGATCGAGGCGGCGCTCTGCGAGCTCAAGGGCGGTTTCTCAGTGTTTGGCCCATGCTTCGCGATGGGTAAGCCGCTCGTGGACATCAGCGATGCGTGGCTGCCCGAGAACCTCGGCCCGCTGAATGCCCAGATTCTCAGGACACCTCCGGCGCTGGGGGTGTGCACGCCCGACTGAAAGGAGGCATGATCGGGCGGTACAATTGGCCGGTCCCGGCAATGCCGGGGCCGGTGCTAAGATGGCAGGCAGAGCGATTGAACCGGAAATGACTCGAGCTTATGTCCTTTTACGAAGACCGCATACTGCCGCACCTCGTCGACTTTGCCTGCTCGACGAAGCCCACCCGCAAGCAGCGCGAGAAGGTCGTGCCGCTGGCCGAGGGCGACGTCCTCGAGATCGGTTTCGGCAGCGGTCGCAACCTGCCGTTCTACGATCCGGCAAAGGTCCGCAAGATCTGGGGACTCGAGCCATCCGAGGGCATGCGCCGCAAGGCCGCGCCGCTGGTCCGGGAATCAAGTCTCGACGTCGAGTTCATCGACCTGCCCGGCGAGGAGATCCCGCTCGAGACTGACAGCGTCGATACGGTGCTTGTTACCTATACCCTGTGCACGATCCCCGATGCTGTCGTCGCGCTGGAGGGCATGCGCCGCGTCCTGAAGCCCGGC
>JBFFSI010000011.1:0-50992 GCA_041572475.1 Woeseiaceae bacterium | reverse complement strand
CCACCCGCTCGAAATTCTCGAGCCACATCGCGCAGGTGCGTGCGTAATGCGGCCGCAGGTTCTCGACGTCGAGTACCGTGAACTGGCAGGGCTCGAAAATTGCGCCCATCTCGGCGAGGCTGGGCACGTGCCCGCCCGGGAAGATGCGTTTCAGGATCCACTTGTCGGGGGGCGCCGGGTGACTGCGGCCGATCGTGTGGATGAGGCCGATGCCGTCGGGCGCCAGGCAGCGGTCGATCAACTCGCCGAGGATCCGGTAATTGGCCAGTCCGACGTGCTCGAGCATGCCGACCGAGACGAACACATCGCAGCGCTCGCTAATCGTGCGGTAGTCGTCCTCGATAAAGCGCACCTTGCCGTCCAGCCCCGCCGCGGCCGCGCGCTCGCGCCCATACTTAACCTGCTCGTGCGAGTTGTTGTAGGCGACGACGTCGACGCCATAGTGCTCGGCCATGTGCAGCGCCAGCGCCCCCCAGCCGCAGCCGGCCTCGACCACTTTCTGGCCGGGCCGCAACTGTAGTTTGCGGCACACGTGATCGAGCTTGGCGACCTGCGCGTCTGCCAGCGTCGCATCCGCGTGCTCGAAATAGGCGCAGGTGTAGACCATGCGCTCGTCGAGCCACAGCTTGTAGAAGTCGTTGCCGAGGTCGTAGTGGTGATGGACGTTGTTGCGGGCCCGGCCCAGTGAATTGACCTTCGCGGCATGGACCAGCGAGCGCAGCTTCGGGCCGTAATACGCGCCGCGGCGACGCTGCCTGACCGCGCGGGTGAGCTCGACCATGAAGCTCCGCATGTCCCCGTCGATCTCGATCCGGCCCTGGCTGTAGCATTCGCCGAAGCCGACCGACGGCGAGCGCATCAGCTCGAAGATGGCGCCCCGGTCGCGAATCTCCATGCAGGCAACGGGCTTGCCGTCGCCGACCCGGAACTCGTCGCCGTTCCACAGCCGCACCAACATGTTCGGGTCGCCCGCAAACTTCAGGATCCATCGGACCAGCGCCTGGTCGGCACTGCGCGTTTCGACTTTATGGCTGGTGTCCGCTCTCATTGCGCCCACCTCTCTTCGGAAGCTTGAGAAAAGTGTGACGTAAAACGGCTGCCGTGGCTATTCGGGACAGCCACGACTTGATAAATCAGCGACTTAGATGGGCAGGCCGGTCCCGTGCCTGCGCAGGAACTGGCGGCTTACAGCGTGCCCGTCACGTTCAGGAAGAACCCGCTGTGGTCGTAGCTGAGGTCGGTCAGATCGTCGGAGAAGTCCGTGAAGTTGTAGCCGAGACCGAGCTTCAGGTGGTCGCCGAAGTAGCGGGACACGGCGGCCAGCGCGCCGCTGCGGCGCTCGTTGAGGTCCGACATCTCGAGCACGCGGCCCTCGACGAGCAGCTCGTAATGCTCGAGGAAGCGGTAGTCGCCGCGAATTACGTACAGGCTCGCGTTGTTGTCGAAGTACTCGGGATTCTCGCGGTCGAGGCTGACCTGGCCGAGGCGATGGGCGTACTTGCCGCCGATCGTGATGTTCGGCGTGATGTCGTAGGTCACGTCCACGGCCGCGATGTGGCTCTTCTGCAGGAACTCTGCAGCCACATTCTGCAGGCTGACCTGCTCCGTCGTCGGCACATTGAAGAAATAGGTGTACTTGACCAGCGCGTTGAGCCGGTCGTTGTCGACTGGCCGGTACGCGTAGCCGAACACCGCCTCGGTGAAACCGCCGTCGTAGAAGGTGCCGAGCGAGCTCTCGCTTTCGGAGTGGTTGAGCTTGCCGAGCAGGCGGCCACCCGCGTTGACCTGGTACTTGAAGCTGTTCTTGAACAGCCAGGTCTTGCGCTCGTTGCGGCCGAGGTTCAGCTGCTCGACGTCGTCGTTGCGGTACTCGATGGCGCTCGAGAACTGGATCGCGTCCGAGTTGTAACCGATCTGCGCACCCGCCGCCACGCGGTCCGTCTCGGCCCCGGTGTCGATGTTCTGCAGGGTGCCGATATCGGTATTGAGGCCGAAACTCCACTGGTTGTTGGGCGCGAAATTGATGCCGGTGGCGTGCGTCAGTCCGGTCATCGTGTCGTTGTGCTGGTAGCGCTCCTCGAGGAACACGCTCGTGCTGTCGGCAAAGCGCGACTTGATGCCGGCCACGAGGTTGCCCTCGCTGCCGCGCAGGCTGCGCAGCGCGTTATCGGTGCGCTCGTTCTCCAGCGCGTAGTTGACGTAGATGCTGGTCTGCTCGGAGTGCATGTAGCTGGTGCCGATCTTGCCGCCCATGCCGAGGTCGCCGTCGGAGACCTCGCCGTCGATGCGCAGCTTCTCGGTGAGACGGTAGGAACCGCCGATGCCGGCCCGCGAGTTCTCCTGCCGGTCGCCCGTGACGTCGAGGGTGTCCTGCGCGAACAGGTAAGCCTTCCAGGTGGACAGGGAGTCGTAACCCACCTGCAGCACGGCGTCGGCGCGCTCACCCTGCTCCTGGGTCAGCGGCACGATGACCGAGCTGTCGGTGCGCTCGTCGAAGCGGTAGCCGGCACGGACGTCCCAGTGGCGGTTGACCTGGTAGCCCAGGTTGTATTCCTGCGCGTTGATCTCGACGCCCTGGTCCTGGACCCTGGTGTCGAGCTTGGCGCGCAGCGAGAATTTGTCGCCGATCGGCAGCGTCAGCGAGCCGCCGTAGTTCTCGGTGTCGGTCAGCGCGGTCAGGCCCGGGCCGGAGAAGCCGGCGTCCACTTCCTGGACGTAGAGCGTCAGCTCGGCATCGGTGAACTCGAAGAAGTCGCCGAGATCGACGCTGATATCGGCGCGCTGCGCCTCGGCCTCGACGTCGGTGAACACCGTCGGGTCGTAAGCGTTGAACTCGAAACCGCCGTCAGTCGAGACGACCGGCAGCGAGACCAGCCCCTCGCTCCTGGCCTGCTGGACCTTGATCCAGGACCCGGCGCTCCAGCGCAGCGTCAGGTCTGCGCCGTTCATGCTGCTGTCGGTGTCGTTCTCCTCGTTGACATTCGAGGTAATCCCGACCCTTACGTGGTCGCCGAACCAGTAATGCGCCTGGCCGCCCGTCGACATCGCGTCGATGTCGTCGAGCCCCGGCGTGTACTCGTAGCGGACGACGAGGTAGGCCTCGTTGCCCGACACCGCCCCGCTGCGCACGAGCAGGTTGTCTTCGGCAGTGGACGCCAGCGGCTCGGCCAGCATGATGCGGCCCTGCAGGTAGTCGATGTCGTAATCCATCGCCGGCATGAGGTTCACGACGCCGGTGACGATGCCGGAGGCCTTGTCGCGCAACTCGATGCGCACGCGCTCCGAACCGGCGAGAATATCCTGGCGCTGCAGGAAGTACAGCGAGCCGCCGGTGCCGCGAAATTCCTCGCGCGTGCCGAGGGTGCCCGGCTCCGCGGCGAACAGGTCTGCGACGAAGCGCTTGTCGCCGAATTCCGTTGCCCCGTCGGTCTCGTAATGGAAATTCGCGCCGTAGAGCCCCCGGTCGACCTGCGCGAGCTCGTTGTTCATGTAGCCGATCTTGAAGTTGCCCCACTGGCCGTAGTCGTCGCCCTTGCCGAGGCGCACGTAGAACTTGCCCATGCTCGGGGCCATTTCCTCGACCGTGCTGTCGTCGCCGAAGGTCGGGTAGTAGTAGTCGGGGTCAATGCGGCGGAACAGCGCGTCGGGCGACTTCTCCATGAAGTTGCTGAAAATGTCGTCCAGCGGGCCCTCGCGGGTATCCGCGCCGGCCGTCAGCTTCCAGTTCTCGCCGAACTTGCCGTTGACGAAGAAAGCCAGGCGGCCGTCGACGTTGGAATCGGGATCATAGGTCGTGTTGTCGCCCTGCATCAGCTCCATCGCACCGTTGACCGCGTTCTCGGACACCGTCACATCTGCCATGCCGACGTAGAACCAGTCCTTCTTCTCGAACTCGAGGTCGCGGAGATACAGTTCCCCGGCGCCTTCGGTGTCGAGCACGGCCACCTCGACCGTGTGCGCACCCTCGGACAGGATCTCCTCGCTGACGAAACTGCCGGTCTCGTCCACCGGGATCGGCCGGCCGGCGACCCATACTTCGTGGTCGGCCGGGATGCCGCTGCCGCGGACGCTGACGGTGCCGCTCGAGAGCCCGATGTTGTGCAGGCCGAGGCGGTCTTCGCCGTACGCCGACAGCAATGCCGGGTCGGGTTCCTCCGGCGCGGCGGGCTCGTCCTTCTGCTCCAGCGGCTCGGCCTGGTCGTAGACGACCCACAGCGGCTGCGGCTGCGTTTCGTCGAAGTTGCCGTCCTTGCCGTAAGCGCGCAGCACGTAAGCAAGACGGTCGACGGGAGCCTCGAAGTCCTCGGCAGGCATCCGCCATTCGGCGACACCCTCGAGGTCGATCTCGACGACATCGAGCGGCTCGGACTCGAGCGACTGCCCGAGCTCGAACACGCGAATCTCGGCGCGCTCGATGAACGAGGAGTAGTTGGTGTACATGCGGAAGTAGACGGGCGACGCCTTGTCACGCTGCCACATCCAGAAGCCCGCGCCGGCGACCGACTCTTCTACGCCGACCTCCCTTGACACGGTAATGCGGGACGGCTGTGCGGCCACGCTGAGCCGCGGCGCCGAGCGCAGGTTGTCGAAGCCGAACTGGATGTCGACGTTCGCCAGCGCCACGTCGGTGCAGCGCTGGATGTCGGCCGAGCTGCGGTTCGGGTCGTCGATCGGTTTGCCGTCGACGGTGATGCGCATCAGGTTGAGACCGAGCGGGTTCTTGGGCTGGAGCTCGCGGGTAATGCGGGTGATGTCCACGCCCTCGTAATCGTCGAGGATCGCGAGTTCGTCATAGACGGCCTGCACGGCGACGTGCGAGGTTTCGCCCTGCACGAAGCCGGCATTCACGACGTCGTCCGAATGCACGTAACCGCGGCCCTCGAACTCGACCTGGTCGGGCTCGAGGCCCATCTCTTCGGCGAGCTGGTCCATGACCCGGCGCGCGCGCGCCGCGGACAGGCCGATGTCGTCGCCGTAGACGCTCGCGGTCCGGCGCTGCAGGCGTTCGTTACGCGTGTAGCCGACGAAGCGCAGCCGCGGGTTGGTCTTCAACGCGATGTCGGCGAGCGCGCGCTCGAGCACCGCGGCATAACCGGCCGGGATGCCAGGCGTGCCCTCGACGAAACTGACGTGGTCGATGTCGCCCCAGGGTGGATCGTAAACCCGCGTCACCGTCTCGGCGCCAGCGTCCTCCGGACACAGCTGCGGCTCGTCCGGCAGCTCCTGCAGCGGGTCGTCGTACCAGAACTCGACCTCGACGCGGCGGTTCAGCGCGCGGCCCTGCAGCGTTGCGTTTGAGCCCAGCGGCCGCTCGGGCCCGCGCCCGTCGCTGTCGATCCGCGACGACGGCAGTTCGAGCTCGTCCTGGATCGCCAGCGCGACGCGGCGCGCGCGCGCCTTCGAGAGACCGACCTGGTCCCCGTAGATGCGGGCGGCGCGCCCGCTCAACGGCGTGTCGTCCGAGTAGCCGATGAACTTGACGACGACATTCTGCTTGTTGCTCAGGTTCTCGAAGCCCTGGCGGACTCGCTCGATGAACAGGTCGTCGACCGTGATTTCTTCGGCGTCGAAATGCAGCGGCGCGACGAGGTTCTGGACCTTGGCGCGCTTCGAGTGTCCTTCGACGTAGCGCAGCTTGCACACAGTCTCCATGCGACAGACCTTGACGCGCTGGATCTCGTGCGGCACGAGGATCTCCTCGAGCGCGACCTTGTCGGCGACCTCGTCGTACCAGACCTCGACCTCGACGCGACGATTCAGCGCGCGCCCGGCCTCGGTCTCATTGCTCGCGACCGGCTGGGTGTCGCCGGCCCACTCATAGGAGACGGCCTCGGGCGGCAGCGCCAGCGCCGTCTGGAAATGCTCGGCGACCTGGCCCGCACGCTCGCGCGACAGGCCGACGTTGTCGCCGTAAATCTCGACCAGCCGCGGCGAGAGGGGCTGGTTATCGGCATGGCCGATCAGGTGCAGCCTCACGTTGAGGCGATCCTTCATGCGCTCGAGGATGTCCGCGAGCGACGCGATGGTGGACTCGGGGATATTCGCGACACCCGACTCGAAACGAATCGGCTCGACCAGGTTGGCAAGCTTGATCGTCTCGAGCGTGTCCGTCAGGGTCTCGCGCAGCTCGATAGTGTCGCTAAGGTCCTCGTCGATGCGGTCAGGGTCCTGCACCCACTGAGTGACCGGGCCGTCCAGCGACAGGTGCCGCTCGACCGCTTCGCCGATCGGAGCCTCGTCGACCTGCGCGGCGAGTGCGCCGGTCGAAGCCAGTGCCATGCCGAGAGACAGCGCAAAAAGTCTGTGGAGGGCGCTCATCGCTGCGCCTCCTTCGGCTTCCCGGGCGGCTCGCCGAGGCGCCAGAAGATCTCCGGCTCGACGACCAGCTCGTAGTCCGCGCCGCGGTCCTTCCAGGCGTCCATGACCTCGTCCTTGAGGGCCTCGAGGCGCCTGTTGACGAGGCTTTCCGCCTCGACGTCCGCGACGTAAGCCAGGCGCAGCACCGAAGGCGCCTTCCTGAGTTCGGTCAGCAGCAGCTCGATGCGCGGCCGCCACTGGTTACGCATCTCGACCGAGTCGGGTACGAACACCGCATCGGCGATGTCGAGGCCCACGACGCGGTAGATCGACGCGCCGAAGTTCATCTTGAGCGCCTTGCCGCGGGTCGCGCGCAGCACCTGGACGGGCCGCGTCGAGACGCGGTAGCCGCTCGGCAAGCTGCGGTCGTCGAGTTTCATGACGAAGTTGCTGCCGCGGCTCTCATTGGGCGTGATCGCGCAGGTGACGTGGTAGCGCCCGTGCTTGTCCGTGCTCGCGGCCAGCCCGCGGGCCGTCACGAGCCTGACGCCGGCGATGCCTTCCTCGCCGCTGTCCTGGTAGCCGTTGCGGTTGACGTCGTCGAACACCTTGCCGGTCACGTCGGTGCAGTCGAAGGTCGGGTCGGGCACGAGCCGGACCGTCGCCTCGGCTTCCGCCGACAGCGCCTGCCCGGTCAGCGAACTCATCGCCTGCGCCCGGTTTACGAACTCGCCCTCGGTGACGCCGGCGCCGACCGCGAGCAGCAGCTTGATCTCGTGCCGGCCGTCGGTGGCCAGCAGCAGGTTGGACCAGGTCAGCACGCGGCCCGTCACGACCGGCTCGGTCGGCACGCCGTCGAAGCGGGCCGAGCCCTCGACGTAGCGGAAGCCCGGCGGGAAGCGATCCACGACGGTGACGTCGGTGAGATCCGCGCCGAAGGAGTTGGTGACCGTTATCGTGTACGGCACCATCTGGCCACGGGTGACGTTCAGCATCGATGTCGTCTTCGTGACGGCCACCGCGCCGTCCAGCCGCGGATCCAGCGGGATGTGGTTGTTGAACAGCTGGCTGGTGCCCGGCACCTGCGTGTCGTCCAGCGTCACGAACAGGTGATAGACCGTGCCAGCCGTGCGGCCCGGGACGGCCGGCGGCGGCGCGAACTCGGAGCCGACGACCTCGCAATGGTCCGGCGTTGCCAGCACGGCGTCGTTCGCCGAGCTCGGGCAGGCCGGTACGTCGAACGGCAGGGTCGTTTGGTCGGAGGCCGGCGGTATGAATTCGGACACGCCCGGCACGTAGGAGGCGTCGGGTGCGGTCACCTGGACCAGGTAATTGAGGCCGCTCGGGCAGGCGGCGGGGTCCGAGAAGTTGATGTCAAACTTGTAGTAGCCGTTGCCGATCGTCAGTTGGCCCTGCTGGTTCGGGTCGTCGAAGCAGCTGCTCGGCACGGCGAAGCCGCTGCGCACGTCGACGAGCGTGACCGTGGCGCCCGCGACCGGCGTGCGCGAGACGGCGTTGTAGACCACGCCGTTCGGGTCGACCGGCATGTTGAGGCCCAGGAGGTTGCTGCCTTCCTGCACCTCGATGTCGTCGATGCGCTGCAGACCGTCGGTGAAGTCCGAATCCGTCTCGCCCAGCAACGCCGTGGTCGCCCCGGCACCCGGCGCGCTGAAGCGCAGCGAATAGCTGAAGGCCATCGCGTAATTGGGCACGACGTTGGTAAAGAGGTAGTAGCCGTCGACGTCGCTCAGCATCGAACGTATCGGCTGCCCGTCGCGCAGCAGTTCGACGGTCCAGCCCTCGAGCGGCGTTTCAGCCGCGCCGAGCGTATTCTCGTGGTCGGCATCGTGCCAGACGTAACCGCTCAGCATGCCCGCGTCAGGCATCGCACCGACGTCGATCAGGACCGTCGCATCGAGCTGTCGTTGCGGGTCGTCCCAGTAGACCGTGGCCGTATTGCTGATCGTCGTGCCCTCGACGAGGCTCGGGTTGATCACGGCGCGGAAGCGCAGGACGACGGTCTCGTCGGGGTTCAGCGCGCCGTACTCGGCGAAGTAATCGGCCTGGATGACATTGCCGTTAACGACCACGCCGTTCGGCAGGCCATTCAGCGTCGCGGACTGGTCCACGTAGGCGAGGTAGCCGGGGTTCGGTACGTCCAGGTCGTCGTAAAGCTGCACGTACAGGGCCGGGACCGTGCCGATGTTGCGCACCGTGACGGTGTATTCGAGCGTCGCGCCCGGCAGTGCTGCACCTCCGCCGACGACGGCGACTTCCTTGATGATCGACAGCTGCTGCACGTCGCCGACGACCACCACGGTAGGCTCGGGGCCAGTGGCGGGGTTGCCGTCGCCGTCCGTGAGCGTGACCGGTACCTCGGCCGTGGACACGGTCGCCTGGTTGCTTATCAGCGTCCCCGGCGGCGTGGCCGCGTTGACCGTCACGTTAAACTGCACGACCGCGGCTTCGCCGGGGTTGATGATGCCTTCGCCCGCTCCCGGTAGCGGCGGTGTCAGGTCGGCCGAGCTGACCGGAATGCCGCCGATCAGCGGCGAGTCGCCGCCGACGTCTGCTACCGCGATACCGTTCAGCGTCGTGCTGCCGGCAACATAGGTCGTGTCGTTCGGCACCTCGTCTGCCAGCTCGGCGAGCGTGGCCGGTTCGGTGCCATTGTTGTAGATCGTGATCGTGTAACGCAACGTGTCGCCCGGGTCGATGCTGCCGTTGGCGTTCACATCGACCAGGAGTTCCGCCGATTTCGGCGCGAACAGCAGCGGGAAGTTGCCGACGACGTCCTGCGTCGGGTCGTCGACGACCGGCGTGCGCGGGTCGTCGGACGGCAGGTCGGCGATGCCCTGGTCAGC
The DNA here is from genome assembly GCA_041572475.1 of Woeseiaceae bacterium. Classification (GTDB taxonomy): domain Bacteria; phylum Pseudomonadota; class Gammaproteobacteria; order Steroidobacterales; family Woeseiaceae; genus UBA1847. The sequence continues at coordinate 41,831 of JBFFSI010000011.1, read as the reverse complement.
GGCGCTGACAAAAGCCTGGTTCGAGATGATCGTGCCGTCCGGCACGTCCGGATAGACGACGACATCAAACACGATCGTCGCGACGTTGTCGGCGACGCCGGCGTTCATTTTGCCGGGCGACGGATCTTCGGGCGCATTGACCGGGATGCCGTCGATCAGCGGCGAGACGCCGCCGGCGGCGTCGGCGACTGCCACGCCGTTCAATGTCGTGCTGCCAGCCACGTAGCTCGTGTTGGCAGGAACGTTATCGGTAATGTAGACACCGGTGGCATGGTCGGTGCCGATGTTCTGCACGGTGATCGTGTAGCGCAGGGTCTCACCGGCCAGCAGCACGTTCGGGTCGCCGTCGACATAGGTCGAAATCTTGTCGATGTCGAATGCCGGTGCGGACTGGATCAGGATCTGGGTCGGGTCCTCATCGCCCGCGACATTCGGGTCGGCGGCACCGTTCACGTACGGATCGTCGCTGAGCGCGATCGGGTTGCCGAGGTAGATCGCCCGCGACTGGTTGTACACGTAACTGCCGTTGGCGATAACGGGTACGAGCGTGACCTCGAATTCGATGACGACGCTCTCGCCGGCGCCGCCGATGCTCAGGTTGCGGACATCGAGCAGACCGCTGCCGGCGGCGCCCCCGTTCGGATCGCTGTTGGTGGCGTCCGCGCCCGCGGGCAGCGATACGACATTCAGCGTGCCCGCCTGGAACATCGGCGTGGCGTTCAGGCTGTCGAGTTCGTCGACGACGCTGAAATTGGCTATCGGGGTATCGCTCGTGTTCTCGATATACAGGCGGTAGCGCAGCGTGTCACCGGGCGTCGCCGTGGTCGCCGGGTCCTCCCCGCTCGTGATGTTGACCGCCGTCTTCTCGAAAACCAGGAGTGGCGTGAATTCGACGACCGTGTGCGCATCCTCGTGGTCGAGCACGCCGACGGTGCCGTCTGTCAGTCCCCGCGTATACGTGCGCGCATAGGCGGCATCTGCCGAGTCCTGATCGAGGCTGAACCATTCCGTCGCGCCGGCGACGTTGGTCAGTACGGCATCGCGCTGCGTGTCGGCATCGAGCTCGGCCTGGTAAGTGACGATCAGTCGCTGGTCAGGGCCGATTGCAGCCGCGGGCGTCAGCATCTGGAGCGTGAACGTGCAAAGCGGATCGCCGGTGAACGCGACGTCGAAGTCCACGCCTTCGACCAGCGCGGGCGCCGCGGGCGTCACGCCATCAGCCTCGAAGAGTTGCGCCGTGATGGCAACGGGCGCGGCGTCGCACATGCCGCCATCCGCCTGGTTGGGCAGCACGTCGGTGATCGTCGTATTCCACGCGGGCGAGTCGCCGATGTTATGCACATCAAGCGTAAACGTCTCAGGAACGGTGCCTCGCATGTTGATCGGGCCGGTCTTCTCGAGCGTGAGCTCCGGCTCGACCACCGTCATCGGCCCACTCGTCCCGGCGTCGCCGGCCCTTTCGGTGGCCGGGTCGTCGTCGGTGAGGTGGTAGGTATAGCCGGCCGTGTTCGTGAAGGTCAGGCCCGCGACGTTCGTCGGCGTATCTTGCAGCCGAACCGTGATGTCGATGACCGCCTGTTCGCCGGCAGGGATGTCGATGCCGCGGACGGGGTCCTCGATAACGAGGTTCGTTGCCGTGCCCGTGTTGGACGGCGCCCAGTTGCCGCCGGCGGACACCTTGGCGACACTGACGAACTCGAGGTCTGCGGCCGAGGCCAGCAGGTCGTCGAGAATACGGACATCGTAGATCGGCGACGTGTGGGGCGCGGACGGCACGGTGACGCGGTACGTGAACGTCTCCCCGATCGTTGCCGTCGCCTGGGTTTCGACCTTGATCAGGGCCGTGGGCGGCGGGCCTTCGATGATGATCCGGGTCGGGTCCTCGTCGCCCGGAATGTTCGGGTCCGCCTGGCCGTTGACATACGGGTCGTCACTGACCGTGATCGTCGCGCCGCCGCTGACGAGATCGGCCTGGTTCGTGACGAAGGTGCCGTTCGGCAAGTTGGCGTCGAGAGTGACGTCGAACTGGATCGAGAGCTCGCTCGCGACCGGCAGGGCAAGGTTGCGAATGTCAATTACCCCGGCACTGTTGGTGCCGCCGTTGGGGTCGGTGTTCGAAGCGTCGGCCCCCGGCGGAATCGTCGCGGCAACCAACGACAGGGAGCCTGGCACGAACACCGGGATCGCGTTCATCTCGCCCAGGTCGTCATAGAAGCCGAAGTCGGGCAGCTCGCCGTCGGTGGTCTGCAGCCGTAGCGTGTAGCGAAGGGTGTCGCCGGGCGCCGCCGATGTCGTGGGGCTGACGCCCGTGGTCAGGTTGGCAACCGTCTTCTCGAAAAAGTATCCGCGGAGCTCGACGGTGGTGGTGTGCGCGTCCTCGTGATCGAGCACGCCCGGCGTGCCGTCGGTCAGGTTGCGCTGGAACACGATGCGGTCGGCGTTGCTGGCGTCGCCGTTGAACCACTCGGTCGCGCCGACGACGTTGGTCAGCAGCGCGCCGTCCTGGCTGTCGCTGTCGAGCCGCGTGCGGTAGGTGATCACCAGGTGTTCGTCCGGGCCGATGGCGGCAGCCGGCGTCAGCAGCGTGATCGTCATCTCGCAGCCCGGAGCACCGGTGAAGGCCCAGGTGTAGTCGACACCTTCGTTGAGTGGTCCCTTGCCGGGCACAGGCGTCCCGGCAGCATCCGCGAACACCTGCGCACCCAGAATCTCAGGCGTGGTGTCGCACATGCCGCCCGTCGGCCCATTGGGCAGGCGGTCGAGGAGCGTAACGTCCCAGGCGTCAGTGAGGCCCGTGTTGTGGACGTCGATGCCGAAGTCGCCCCATTCGCCGAGGTTCAGGGTGCGGCCGATGGATGCGGGACCCGTCTTGGTGACGACGAGGTCGGGGGCGGCGATGGTCAGCGGTTCAGAGATGCCCCACTCGCCCGGCAGCGGCTCGTAGAAGATGCCCTCGATGAGCCGGCCGAAGTCCCACTTGGCGATGTTGACGAACTGGGTGCCCGGCGCATTGGTCGGCGTATCCTGGAGGACGACGTTGACTTCGATGACGAACTGTTCGCCCGCCGGTACGATCGGGAAATTATCCCAGGTGAGCTGGTTGCCGACGCGCGAGAACGTGTGCGGTATCGGCAGGCCCGAATCCTCCCAGTAGGCCGTATAGCCCAGGAAGGTCAGGTCGACGCCCGTCGCGTCGAGGTCGTCGATTATCGTGATGCCGTGCAGGTCGTTGACCGAACCCTGCGTATTGATGACCGTGGTCGTTGCCGGGTCGAACAGGACCGGGCTGGTGAGTGTCCAGGTAAACGGGACACCGATCGCCGCGGTTGTCTGGCCGGGCGGATTCTGCTTGTCGATCTTCTCGACCGGGATGAGCAGGTTCTGGCATCCCTCCTGAATGGTCGTGGACGAGCCGTTGGTAAACCAGATCTTGTGCTCGAGCACGCTGTTGCACGACATCTGGCCTGTGTGCACGACGTTGTCGAAAATGATGAGCCAGCGCTCATTGGTCTGGCCCGGCTGCGTGAAGAACGAGAAGTTCGTCGTCAGCGGATTATTGGCCGGGAAATTTCTTACCGTGCAGTTGGCGTCTATATTGATGTTCGATGGCGGATTCGGATCGACGAAGCCGTCGAGCGTTGCGTTCGGGAACGAGGAGCAGTCGGTCGCCTGCGCATTGGCGGCAATCGAGGCGAACAGCAGCATGGCACCAGCGAGCGCGCGGCTCAGGTACCTCTGGTACAGCCTGATCTTGGACCGTGCTTCCGTGTGGGCCATCTCTCTCGCCAATTTCCGTGTGCGCTCCATGCACCTGGAGGACGGCCCGAGGATCTTTCCTGGTCCGGGCAGTCCCGCCGCCTGTGGGCTTTACGCCCCGCAGGCCGGTGACTTTGCGTCGCCACCTTTCGGTGGTTTTGCCTTTTTCTGAACCGAAAACGGACTATGACCGATGCCGGTTGCGGCTTGGGTGACTTGCATCACAGATTCATCGCTCCCGGATCAGCGAACGATAAAATTGCGAACTCCGCATGATGACTGGCTCTCAGCGGAGCGCGCGCACACACCGAGGCCGAAAACCGGGCGCTTATGTCAGCAAACCGGGCCCCGCACTCGGTTTATGTAAAATGAATTTGCGACTCAGGCCGCGGGCAGGAAATCGATCGGGTAGATGATCGTGACCGCCACGATATCTTCCTTCGCACCGAAGTCGAAGGTGCTCACCCGCGTCACGACCTGGTCGACCAGCAGCGGCGCTTCCATCGTGGACGAGTGCAGCTCGCAGAGCGACACGGAGCCGTCAGGCTCGATCGTCAGCCGCAGCACCATCTGCCCGCGCAGGGTCGGGTCCTTGCGCAGCTCCCGGTTGTAGAGCCGGTACAGCGCCGCCTTGTAGCGGTCGAAGACGATCTGGATCTCTTCGTCCGTGCGGCCGGCGGATGCGCCGCCTGCCAGCGGACGCGCCGGACCATCACCGCCGCCGATAGCGCTCTCGACCCGGCTGAGGGCAACGCCGGCCATGCCGCCACCACCACCGCCGCCGCCGCCGTAATCGCGACTGATGCTCGCAAGGTTGATACCACCGCTCGATCCGGGCGCGGACGTCGTCACCATCATACGCTGCGGTCGACCGACCGCGTCCTCACCGGCGGCACTGAGACTGGCCTGAGAGCCCAACTGCGCGCTCGGCCGGATGTCGGCGCGACTCGCGAAGCTCTCGCGAAACGCGAGGATGCCTTTCGACTTCACCTGCTCGCGGGTGTCGGGTTTTTCCTCGGCCAGCTGCGGTTCGTCGTTGGACACCGGCAGCGGCTCGTCGGGCAATTCTTCGACGAGCTCGGGCTCGGGTTCGGGTTCCGGTATTTCGTCCGGGAGCTCGGGTTCGACCGGCGCCGGCGGTGGCGGCGGCGTCCGTTCCTCGCGGACGAGTTTCGCAACGCGCTCGGGCAGCTCGACCTCGGTGACGCGCTCGCTTATCGGTATTGCAATCATGCTGAGCAGCATCGCGATAGCGATCGAAGTAACGAGCGAGGTCGCCAGCGAGCGGCGGAAGCGTTCGTCTTCCTGGCAGCCACGCGTCCAGGGCATGACGAGCGCGCGGTAAGTCGAAGCGGCCTCGTCACGCTCCAAAACCCATTCGTTGTTGCGGCTTTCCTGCTGTTCGAGGATGTCCTGCAGGTCGTAGTGCAGGTAATCGAGTTCGACGTTCTGGCCCTCGATCTTGTCGAGGATCGCCTCGCGCCGGTCTTCGACGCGGGTGATCTCGGCATGGAATTCGTCGATCTGCCGGCGCGCATGGCCGATGCGCGCGTCGCGTTCCTCGCTCCGGTCATCCCAGAACAGGCGGCCCGCGCCGATCTCGTCCAGCTCTTCCAGAGAACGACAGGCGCGCTCGAGCACCTCGTACTTGTGATGCTCCTCGGCAAGCCGCTCGAGCTCCACGTCGACCGCGCGCAGGTCGGCCTCCAGTCCGTCGAGCACGTGCTCGGACTGCTCGACCTGGTCGCGTATCGATTGTTCCTGTACGGTAATTTCCGGGCTCACAGCGTTACCTTCTTCCCTGAAAGGCTAGTTCGCCGCCATCTGGGTCGGCTTCTGGATCACGGCCAGCGACACGTTCTCGTAGCCTTCGCCGGTACAGGCCGACATGATTCGCCTGACGACGATGAACGGCACCGACTTGTCGGCCAGGATCGTCACTTCCTGGCTCTCGGCAACGCTCATCGTTGCAGGACCCACGATATTCTCTTTCAGCTCGGCAAGCCGCGCGGCCAGCGGGTCGAGCGTTGCCGGCTCGCCCCCGAGGATGTCCTCGACGCGAGCCACGGCCCTGCCCTGCACGAGCACGTCTTCCGGGCTGACCGAGATCACCACCGTCTCACGGGGCTTCGATTCCTCGATCGACTCGGGCAGCTTGACGTCCTTCGGGGCCTCGACGAGTTCCACGGACCCGGAATTGACCAGCAGGAAGAACACGAGGATCGTGAAGACGTCCATCAGCGACGTCAGGTTCATCTTCGAGATTTTCCCTCGGTTGCGCTTCATGCGCTTGATGCGACGGGTGTTCCTCACGGTGCGTCTCCCACGGAAACCTCGGAGAACAGGGCGACCATTTCGAATTGCGGTTCGCCGTCCGCAACGATCTGCTCGCCAAACTCGTCCTCCACCGGCACTTGTACGCCGCGCACGATATCCATGACCTGGATCAGGTAGTCATAGGGAATCTGCGCCTCCATCAGCACCGATGCGGCCTCCTGTGCCGGGTAGGTCTGCTTCAGCTCGATCACGTAGTCGGACAGCGTGACCAGGTCGTACTCTTCATCCGCGGTATTCGGAATCGCCGCGATGATCGAGCGGCCGTTCGTGATTTCGATGCCGGCCTCGCGGACGATGACCTCGGGCGTGAAGCCCTCATTTGCGCTCGTCGGCCCGCCGGCGGAACTCGGCAGGTTCAGCTCCACGATCGTCAACCGGGAGAACACCGCCGTGATCAGCAGGAACGGGACCAGCACCACCATCAGGTTAAGGAAGGTGGTGACGTCGATCTCGTGCGCGTCGCCCTTGGTACGGCGCTTGTAATGGTGCCGCCTGGCCATGTCGGTCTATGCCTCGGCCATCCGCTTCGCGCGCCGCGAGAACACGTTGAGTGCCTTCACCGTGGCCATCTCGAGGCTGTCGACGATGTCGCCGGTCTTGCTGGTCAGAATCGCGTGCACGATGAGCAGCGGTATCGCGACCATGAGGCCGAATGCCGTCGTGTTCATCGCGACCGAGATGCTGGCCGACAACAGGTCCGCCTTCTCGGCGGGGTTCGCGTTAGCGACTGCCGTGAATGCCTGGATGAGGCCCATGATGGTGCCGAGCAGGCCCAGCAGCGTGGCGATGCTCGAGGCGAGCGCAACGTAAGGCGTGCGCTTCTCGAGCCGCGGCACGATTTCCATCATGCTCTCTTCCATCGCGATCTCGATGTCTTCACGACGCCGCACGGCGCCCTGCAGCGACAGGCCCATGTTCAGCACCTGTGAGATCGTGGAATCGTCCTCGCTGGTCATATCGCGTGCCTCGTCGAACTGGCCATCGGACAACAAGGGCTGCACCTTTTCCCAGACAGCCTTGTTCTTGTTCGTGACCATGCTCAACGTGATGTAGCGTTCGACTGCGATCGCAACCCCGACGGCGAATACGAGCAGTATCGGGTACATGAAGATACCGCCCGACCCGAAGAAACTTACAATCGAATAAAACAAGTCCATTTTCTGATCCTCAGTTTTACGTAATGCCCGCTATTCCCGCGGAACAAGGCCAAGGATATTGATAGATCAAGGCCTTGGGTGTGACACAGCGCACGTTCAGACCTTATGTCTGCTCTCCGGCGCGAATTTCATAGAACCGCAGCTCACGCAGGAATACCTCCTTGTCCACCGGCTGCGCCCGGTCGTCGAGCGTATCGGAAAGGCTGATGTTGTCGCCTAGTTCCGATGACTTCCAGGGGATGATGACGAGCGACTTCGGCGCCTCCTCGTTACCGAGGATCGACATACCCGACATCGTCTTGGGCGAGCTGATGCCGTCGCCCCGTGCTTCTGCTACGGCCTCCTCATCGGCTGCCGCCTCCTCGGGCGCACCCTCCTCGGCTGTCGCCGCGAAAGCGAGCGACAGGAGCAGCACAGCCATCGAAATCCTTTTCATGAGAGTCACTCCTGTGTGCCCATGCGATAACGCAGGTCCCTCAGCCACATCGATGCCTCGTCGTCAGCGTGGACCGTAGCCATGTACGCTTCGTAGTTCTCGAGCGCACAGTCCATGTCCGCGAGGTAGAGGTCACAGAGGATGGCGAGGTTGCGCCGTGCATAGTGATACCCCGGGTACACGGCCAGCGCCGCTTCGTAATTCTGTCGCGCTTCGGCAAAGCGCGCTGTCTTGCGGTAGACGATGCCGAGTTCGTTCAGCGCGATCGGGTGCCGGGGGTTGATCTCCAGCGCCTTCACGAGGTGCCTTTCCGCCGCCTCGAGGTCCTCGAGCCGGTGATAGGCAACGCCGAGGTCGATCTGTGGCGCGCTCAGGCCCGGAACCTGCCCGGCAACCGTCTCGAGAACGGCCACGCCTTCCTCGAGCCGGCCTTGCTCGAGCAGGCCGAGCGCGTGATCGTAGTCGACGCGCGCGTCGCCGGACACGCGGGCCTCCTCCGTGATCGTGAAGCCGACGGCCTCCTGGATCTCGATCCGGGCCGGCGTAGCGCGCTGCTGCTTGACCGTGCTGGTCGTCGTCGCATTACAGGCCACGAGCGTGACGGCGAGTACCGTAACGAGCGAGAGCCTGGACAAGGTGTGAGTATTCATGTGCGGTCTCCGCTCTTACTCGCCGTCCGTAACCTGCGCGGCCGCCGGCGGCGACGCAGCTTCGTCGACCGATTCCGGGTCATCAATGACGTCGCCCGGCTCGACGCCGACCGGCGGGGCGATCGGCATGCGATAAGCGTAGCGGTCGATGGACCCGAGATAGCCGCCGCTGATTTCGTTCTTGGCGTAGCGGCCCGGCATCAGCACCGCAAGCTTGTCGAGGCTCTGCTCGACCCAGGGGTTGTAGACGCCACCGGCGAGCAGTTCGAAGTTCTTCTCGTGGACTTCGATGGCCTGCTCCTCGAAGGGATACGCCTCCTCTTCGAGGACCATCTCGTAGTCGAGCTTCTCGACCTCGGTCAGCCCGGCCGGGCGCTCCGAGGTCAACAGCGCGTTACTGAAATCGAAATAGACCTCCGCGATGTAGTAAGTCGCGGCAGCGGTGACCTCGGCAACCTGGTAATCGACGAGGTCCTCGAGCGCGTTCAGCGCCACATCCATGCGCTGCTGCTTCTGCGCGAGGCTCTCCTCGAACGGCTGCGTCAGCCGGATGCGGGTGAAGTCCTCGAAACTGAGCTTGGCCAGCACGAGCGCCGCGCGGCCTGCAAGGTAGCGGCTGCGGTCCGAGCGGTCCGCGCCCGCCTCGGCGTCGAGATCGACGATGTCCGAGAGCTGCGCGTGATAGCGCGGGTAATCGGACCTGGCCTTGAAAATCTCGGCGAGCCGGTTGCGGGTTTCCATGGCGATGTCGAGCGGCCTCGGGTACTGCGCGACATAGCTTTCGTAAACGCGGACGGCTTCGTCGAGCGCGCCGGCTTCGTCGTAAAGGTCGCCTGCGACCAGCAGCGCCTCGCGGCTCAGCTCGGGATCGGTGGCCTCGGCCGCGATGCGTTCGTGCTCGGCCGCCGAACGCTCGGTCTGGCCGTCCTCGCGGTAAATGTGCGCGAGTTGCTTGGTCGCCTCGGCCCCGAGTTCGTGTTCCGGGTGGCTCTGGCGGAATTCCTCGAGAACATCGGACGAGCGCTCCCAGTCCTCGAGTTTCATCAATGCCATCGCAGCGTCGTACTCCGCACCGCTGCGAATCGTCGAGGTCGGCGCGAGCTCCTTGATCCTGAGGAAGTGCCGGGCGGCTTCGCTGAAATTTTCCAGCAGGTTCGCCTGATCACCCTGCTTGTAGATCGCCGCGGCCAGGCTGTCGATGACGGCGGGCCGCTTCTCGTCGTCTTCCGGCGTCAGGGCGAGGACGTTCGTGTAAGCGTGCTCGGCGTCCGGGTACTCGGCGAGGTCGATCGACGAATTCGCGACGACCACCCAGGCCGCCCGCGTCAACGACTCGTCCGCGCCCGGGTAACGAGCGATCAGCTTGCGGGCTGACTCGATCGCCAGTGGCAGATCCTTCATCTCGTACAGGTCGTCTGCCGCGGCGCCGAGCACCTTGGGCGCCTGTTCGTGATCCTGGAAGGTTTCGGCGAATCGCAGCGAGCTGTCCACGGTCAGCTTCTTGACCTCGAGCTGCCGTGCGCCGGTCGCCTGCTTCAGGTCTTCCCGGTGTGCGTAGACGGCGGCGTAGCCTGCCTCGGGAGCCTGCTCGTGGGCGTCGTAATCGTAGGCGGTGCGCTCATACTCGACGGCGGCCTCGCCGAAGTCCTCGTTCTCGAGCAGCAGGTTCGCGAGCTGGTAATTGATATCGGGCGATTCGGCATCCTGCGGGAAAGAGCCCAGGAACTGCCGGTACCAGCGCTGGGCTTCCGCGAAGTTGGTCGGTTGCTCGTCGAACAGCGCCTCCTCCTGGTAGAGCGCATGATAGTGCCCGGCGAGGTCCGTCAGGTTCTGCTTCAGGAAGCCGATGACCTCGGGCGAGTCTTCCGTATCGAAGAAGTTCCAGTACTCGGCATCGAGCGCGTAGCGTGACGCGAAGTCTTTCTTGGCCTCGACGACGAGCTGCGGGAAGTTCGCCTCGCCGTAGATCTCGACGACGCGCATGCCGAAGTACGGCGAGACCTTGTGGTATGGGTTGAGCCGCACGAAGGACTTGTAAACCGAGGCCGCGTCCTCGAAACGCAACTTCGCAAAATAAAACTCGCCGAGGTTGTCGTAGATCTTGTCGGCATAGCTCCGATGGCCATACTGCGAGAAATATTCGTCGAGGACGTCGGGGCCGCCCAGGTTCGAGAAGCTCAGGCTGATGACACGGAAAGTGTCGGCCAGCCGGTGCTCATCGTCTTCCTCGTACTCCGCATCGAAGTCGTAGCCGATCGAAAGCCGATGATCGAGCATGGCAATGTACTGATGCAGCGCCTCCTCGTACATCTCCTGCTTGTAGAGGGCCCAGCCCAGCTTGTAGCGCGCGAGTTCGTAGTAATTCGACGTCGAGCCCATCCGGATGATCGCGCCGTAGGCGTTCTCGGCATCCAGGTAGCTGCGGCGCACGAAGTGGTACTCACCGCGCCGGAAGTGAACCTCGTCGAGATAGCGCGAGTACGGGTACTCGGCGACGACCCTGTCCATGACCTCCATCGCCTTGTCGGGATCGCCGATCTCGTCATACGCGCGCGACAGCTGGTACAGCACCTGGTCGTTGCGTTCGTAGTTCGGGTAGGCTTCCAGGATCTCCCAGTAGGTCTTGATCGCTTCCCGCGGACCGGTGGGCACGGCCACCTCGGCGCCGCCCATCAGCAAGGGGTCGGTGGGCGAAGTGTCCGCGAGCAGCTGCTCGCGCTGCGAGGCGCGCGCTTCGAATTCCTCGTCGGACTCGCCGGGCGCGGCCGGTGATGCAGAGGGGCCATTCGCCTCGATGCGGCGCGCCTGGGACGTGACCTCGGGGGCCGCCATCTCGACGATCTCGCCGCTGCCGATGACGCCGTATGCCTGTTCGATCTGCAGGTCGGCAAGGCGCCGCATCGCCTCGGGCGTCCTCGCGCTCCGCGGCGTCTCCTCGAGGTAGCGGCGGTAACTCTGGGCCGCGCGCTCGAGGCTGTCGGCGACGTAAATCTCCTCGACGTCGGCCGGCACCTGCTCGAGCTGGGCGAGCGTGCCGCGCTCGGTCGTGGTGGTGCCGCCGCAGGCCGCGAGCGCCGCGCAGGAGAGGCCGATCGCGTAATTGCGCCAGCTCATGGTTGCGCCTCGGTGCGGGCCTGCGCCTGGGTGGCACGGTCGTAGCTGTCGGCCAGCGCAAAGCGCGCCTTGTCGCCGTAGTTCTCGAGCCGGCTGCGCCGCGCGATGAGCTCGTCAATGGCCACGGTCTCCAGCAGCCGGCCCTGTCGCGCCATCAGGCGGTCGATCGTCTGGATTGCGTTCGCAGCATGCACCCGCAGCCGGTTGATCGGCCTGGTATAGCCGACATAGCTGTGGGTCGCCGCCTGCCGGACGCGTACGTACTGGTCGTACTGCGCCTGCGCAACGGCCATCGCCTCATCGAGCTTCTGCAGGTTCTGGTCGAACTCGGTCAACCGCGCGTGGTACTCGGTCTCGAGCCGCCAGACCAGCACACCCTTGAGGCGGACCAGCCGCTGCATGTCCGGGGAATCCTGCGTCGCGCCGCCTCGAACCAGCTGCGTTTCGAGCGCCTCGAGACGCGCGAGCATGCGCTGCTCCTCGGGCGTGGCGAGAAACTCCGGCCGCGGCGTCGTCAACAGGTCGTCACGGCGCTTGATGAGCATCTTGTGCTGCTCGACGCGCAGCCGCATGCGCGAATCGAGTTCGCGGAACTCGGCGTCGACGTCGGGGAGCAGGGGCTCGTAGTGATCGTGACGAATTTCGACCATCTCGTCGTAAGCGTCGAAGCTCGCTTCCCACTCGACGACCTTGCGGCGCAGGTCGGCGAGATCGAGGTAGTTCTGCAGCCCGGTCTGGAAGTCGTGCGAGGCCAGCAGCTCCATCAGGTAATAGGTTTCCGGCGACTCGGGCAACGCGCGCAGGCGGATCACCCAGTCCTTGTCCTTGCGGATTTCCTCGCGCACCAGCGCTTCGAGGAATTTGCCGTCGCGGATGCTGTCGATGGACTCGTTCAGCTTGTCGATTTCCCCGGTATACGCGTCCAGCGCCTGGCCATAGTGAATTGCCGCGCGGCCGTGGACATTCAGCCTGCCATAGGCATAGGGCAGCGCCAGCCTGGCTTCCTGCGCCGCCCCGTCGGTGACCTCGCGGCTGGCGAGGATGTTCCAGGGAACGACGGCACGTTCGATCCGGTCGAGCGACATGTTAGCCCAGCCCGAGCTCAGCAGCGCCTGGTTGGAGAACGGTCCGTCGAGACGGACACGATTGAAATACGGGATGGCCTCCGCGTAGTCCTCGGTGTCGAGTAGCACCGAGCCCAGGACGAGATTCGCCTTATCGCGGATGGCCAGCTCCGCAGGGTCGTCGGTCTCTATGCGGCCGGCGCGGTCCAGCTGCTCCAGCGCTTCCTGCCGTCGGCCCGCCTGCAGGTAGGCGATGCCGAGGTTATAGCCGGCAAAGCCGCCGAACTCGTCGGAGTCGCGCAGCTTCTCGAGCACGTCGATCGCAACCTCGGGCCGTTCTTCGGCGAGATACACGTTGGCCCGCAGGAACTCGATATCGTCTTCGATGGATTCGGGCACCTTGCCCTCGACGCGGTCGAGCGCCTGCAGCGCCTCGGCGAGCTGCCCTTTCTGGAAATGTATGCGCGCCAGCCGATAGGCGGCGTCATTGCGAATCACGTCATCGACCGCGGCCTCGAGCACGGCCTTGATCGCCCGGCCGGCGCGGTGATGCATGCGGTAGCGGAGTTCGAAATCGCCGAGCGAAAACTCGGCGTCCTCGATGTGCTGATACAGCGTGTCGAGCTGCGGCTCGTCGACGGCGTCGTGTTGCTTGACCTCGGTGTCCAGGCGTTCGAGCGCCTCGAAATAGAGGCCCTGGTGCGCATAGTAGAGAGCCTCGCCGAAGTACAGGTCCTTCAGCGTCTCACTATGACTTGGGCTCGTTGCCAGGCCGGCAGACAGCAGCAACAACCCGAGCACTGAAACCGGCGCTCGCCGCATGATCTACCAGACCCCGAGCTGTATTCCGTCGCTGCCGAGACCCGGCTCGGCGAGCGTTACTCCCAGCGTCTTCGGTTTCACGCCCTTGGAGAACGCGAAGCTGTTGGACGCCGTGAAGTCCTTGCCGTTATCGAGCTTGCCGATCACCGTCACGCGCAGCTCGTGGTCGCCGGTCATGACGTTGCCGGTGTAGGCCCGCTGCACGCCGCCTTTCTGCAGCGCTTCGAGTTCATTGAAGCTGTAGATGTGGTGTGTGGCCAGTTCGCCGTTGATCTCGAGCTTCACGGCGTCGAGCCGGAAGTCCTCGTCATCGGCCATCGCGACGAAGATCGCCAGCTGCGTGCCGGACGGGTAGAGAAGCCTCTCCTCGAGATTGCCCAGTTCCGAGGCGATGTTGAGGACGTCGGATTTGATCTCCTGGACCTGTCCGTCCAGGCTTTTCATCTCCGCGCCCGAAATATCCTGCGCACCGGCCGTGCTGGCGAGGCCAATAGCCGACAGGATGAGCAGCGCCGTGCATCTGAATCCCAACATTCGAGTGTCCTTACCTGTTTGACATATTCCATTTGCAAATGACGAGCCGGCTCATTCGCCGACCGCGGCCAGGATTGCGTTGGCTAGTGTTGGTCAAATCGCGCGGTTTATCTGTGAACTGCGCCTCAGTTCGACTCCGCTCATCGCGATGCCTGATCGGCAGTCGCCCGGCCCTTGCAACAAAGTCCGAAAACTGTGACCTGAGTCGTGGATTGATGGACGGCCCGAAAACATATTCGTCGAGTGACGATGTTTAACGAACTATCTTCCAGTCTCGGCGAGTTCGCCAGTGCCGTTACCGGAGCTTTCCTGCTGCCGGGCGAGTACCTGTTGTCCTTTTTTGCGAGCATGGCGCCGGACACGGTTGCCCTGCTCACGTTCGGCCAGGGTGGGCGCGTCGTGCCCATCGTCATGGCGCTGATCGCATGGACAATAATGGGGATCCTCGCAGTGTTGTTCTTCCGGTTCTGCCGCAACGTGGTCTGGCAGATCAGCGCGATCTCGCTGACGCTCTGGCACCGGACATGTATGGGTTTTGCCAGTCTGAAAATGCGCATCGTCTGGAAATTCAAGTTCCTGCTGCCGCGGCGGAAGAACAAGGAAGCTGATCCTGCCGCGCCCACCATCGAATTCGATGAGCTCGACATGGCCGTGCTGCGTTCCGTCTCTGCCAAGGGACCGGGCTTTGCGATGTCCGCGCCGGACATCGCCGAAAAATTCACGCTGCGGCCGGCGCAGGTGCAGAGAAGCCTCGACAAGCTCAGCAATAACAAACTCCTCGCCGCCGTGATCGGTTCGACCGACGGCTTCGACAACTATCGCATGACCGATTCGGGGCTGGCCTTCATGGCGATGTGGGAGCGTCAGCAGGCGCGAGGCTAGTCGAGCGGCTGCGCGCTGCGCTGTGGCACGCGGCAGCCTCCTGTGCCAAGCTGATCGCGGGGCGAAGGCCGATTCCGGAGAGGTGAAAGCGTGCGAGGCTGGTTTTTCCGCATCGCTGTCGCAGCGGTACTGACTGCAGGCCCCGCGCATGCCCTCGAGTTGCATCAGCTCGACATCGATACGGCCAAGGGCACGTATACTGTCGAGATGTCGTTCTCCGCAAGGGCGACACCCGCACGTATAATCGCCGCGCTCACCGCCTACGACAATCCGGGCAGGCTGAATCCTGACGTCGAAGCTATGGAGGTCGTCGCGCAGTTCGACGGTGTAACCCGCGTACGCACCGATTTCCGGGCCTGTGCGCTCGTCTTCTGCAACGACCTGGAGATGCTCCAGGACGTTAGCGTATCCCCGGGACGGATCATCGCAGACATCGTTCCGACCACCGGCCAGTTCTCCTCCGGGCGCTATGACTGGCGCATCACGCCAACAGGCGAAGACGGCGCCCTGGTTCGTTTCCAGGCTACGGTAAATTACGAATTCTTCGTGATGCCGGTTATTGGCAAACTGATGCTCAAGCGGCAGCTCCGCAAGCAGCTGCTACTCACTGCCGAAAACCTGGAAGTCGAGGCATCGCGATAACCAGAGGTCAGCATGTCTGAGCTAACACCGCTGGATCACATTGAATGGGGCGTCATCGTCACCCAGCTCGGCGGCGGGCTCGCGCTGTTCCTCTACGGCATGCGGCAGATGACGGAGGCCCTGAAGACCGTCGCGGGCACCGGCATGAAAAACCTGCTGGGGCGCCTTACGGCGAACCGCTTCGCTGCCGCCGGCGCGGGAGCCGTGGTTACGGCGGTCATCCAGTCGTCATCGGTCACAACCGTACTCATCGTCGGCTTCATCTCGGCTGGCCTGCTTAACCTGAGCCAGTCGATCGGCGTCATCCTCGGCGCTAATGTCGGCACGACAATCACGGCCCAGATCATCGCTTTCCAGGTATACAAATACGGGCTGCTACTCATCGCCGCAGGCTTTTTCACCGAGGTACTGGCCAGCCGGGAGCGAATCCGGCAGTGGGGCGTTGCCGCCATGGGGCTCGGGCTGATCCTCTTCGGCATGGAACTCATGAGCATCGCAACCGGCCCGTTTCGCGACTGGCAGCCGTTCCTGGATGCCCTGCAGCGCATGAGCAGCCCTGTCTTCGGGATTATCGCCGGCGCCGTCTTTACCGCCATCGTACAAAGTTCTTCGGCAACCACGGGCATCGTGATCGTCCTCGCCAGCCAGGGGCTGATCACCCTCGAGCTGGGCATCGGGCTGATCTTCGGGGCCAACATCGGCACCTGCGTCACCGCCTTCGCATCGGCGGTCGGCCGCCCGCGCGAGGCCCTGCAGGCTGCATGGGCGCACGTGATCTTCAATGTGGCCGGCGTGGTGCTGTGGATCCTGTTCATCGGCCCGTTTGCCGATGCCGTGCGCGCCATATCGCCCGTTTCGGCCGAGCTGCAGGGGCTGGAGCGGCTTGCTGCGGACACGCCGCGGCAGATTGCCAACGCACATACTCTATTCAACGTCGGCAACCTCGTGCTGTTCATCTGGTTCGCCACACCGCTGGCGCGCCTCGTTCAAAACATCGCGCCGAAACCGCCGGTACCTGCCGAAGCCAGACCGAAGTACCTCGACAAGATGTACTTGTCGACACCCGCCCTTGCACTCGACCAGGTACGCCGGGAGCTCACCTATCTCGGCGAGGTCGTCAACAGCATGCTGCAGGGCTCAATGCATGTCGCGACCCTCGGCTCGGAGCAGGACGCCGTGATGCTGGCCGAAGCCGACAACAAGGTAGACGCGATTTACGAGAACCTGATCCGTTACCTCGGCACCCTGTCCCAGGAGCGCCTGGTAGCTTCACAGCCGAAAGAGCTCGAGGATTTCGTCGGTATCGCCAACTACCTCGAGAACATCGGCGATGTCATCGAAAAGGACCTGCTGACGGTCGCGCGAAAACGGCAGCGCAGGCACCTGGTCATCAGCCGGGAAACGCTCGACAAACTGCAGGCGGTGGCCGACGAGGTCTGTCGCGCGTTCGACGACGCGCTGTTGGCCGTCGAGACCGCCGATTCCGACAAGGCGCTGGACGTGCTGGAGAGCAAGGCGTCTGTCTTCGGGCTGGCGGATGAGGCCAGCGCCCACATCGTGAACCGGCTCGTCGCCGACGCGCCGCAGCGAATCGAGACGTTCCAGATAGAGACGGACATCATCGAGATCTACCGGCGCCTGAACACGCTGACGCGGCGGATCGCCCGGCTGTCGGTCCACGGCGAGCATCACCACGCGACGGGCGAATAACTCGGTGGCAGGCGCCGGCCTGATTGCCCGTCATGCTCCCTTGCGAAACGGCCGACGCCTGTCACGGCGATCGGGATAGCCGATCGCCTCGTAACTGCGCAGCCAGCCGAGGAAGTCATCTGGCGGCACCGGCTTGCTGAGGAAGTAGCCTTGTGCCTGCTGGCAACCGGCGCCACTCAAAAACCGCATTGCCTGCTCGTTCTCGACGCCCTCTGCCACGACGTCGAGGCCCAGGCTGCTCGCGAGTTGTAGCGTAGCCCTGACAATCTCTTCATTCTGCGTATCGTCGGGCAGTGTCATGATGAACGACTTGTCGATTTTGACCTCGTGCAGCGGAATGTGCCGCAGTTGACCCAGCGAAGACTGACCGGTGCCGAAATCGTCCATCGAGATGCGCACGCCGAGGTCCCGCAGGCACTCGAGTAACGATTTGGATCGCGTGAGCTGCTGCATGACGGAGTTCTCGGTGACCTCCAGCGTCAGCCGATCCGGCGGCAGACCCTGATCCTTTAGCAGCTGCAGGACATAGTACGGCAGGTAATCGTCACACAGATCCCTGGCGGTGATATTGACCGACACGTGGATCGCGAAGCCTTCGTCCTGCCATTGCCGGCATTGCTGGATCGCCTCGCGCAGGACATATCGCGTCAGGTGCACGATGGTTCCGGCCTCCTCCGAGGCCGGCACGAATTCATCGGGAGACAGCCAGCCATATTCCGGGTGCTGCCAGCGGACCAGCGCCTCTGCCCCGCTCGGCCTGCCGTCAGGCAGGGCGATCTTGGGCTGGAACCACGCTTGTACCTCGGACCGGCTCAGCGCGCCGCGCAAGTCATTGACGAGGCGCAGCTGGCGGACGTGGTGGTCTTCGCGGCCACTCTGATAAACGCCCACCTGCTCGTCGCGCGACTCTGCTTCGTTGCGGGCTATGGAGGCCTTGCGCAGGATATCAGCAGCCTTGCTGCCGTTCTCCGGGTAGGAGGCAATGCCAACGGTCGATTGCAGGAGGATATTGACGCGGCCCAGGGTGACCCCCGCGGCCAGTATGCCCTGGAGTTTTTCGGCGCATTCGAGCGCAGCGTCGATGTCGCCGCCCGGCAGGATCAAAACGAACTCTTCCGAACCCACCTGGCCGAGAATTTCGCCGGGATCGAGGTTGATTCGTAACAGCCTGGCAGCGTGGCCAATCAGGTCGTCGGATGCACTGTGGCCCAGGGTCGACGAGATCGCGCTCATCCGCGATAGCCGAATCGACAGCGCGTAGACCTTCTGTTCGCGCGCGGGACTGGATTCGATCAGCTCCTGCAACTGCCGGGCCAGGTTCACGTAGTTCGGCAGGTCGGTCAGCGGATCGTGCAGGGCCTGGTGCGAGATGCGTTCTTCACGCTCGGCGATGGCTTTCGTCATCGCGTTGAAGCTGGACGCCAGCTCGCCAATTTCGTCCCGGGATGGCACGCGGACGAACACATCGTAGTCGCCGGCCTTCAGGCTGCGCGCTGCGTCGGTCAGTATGCTGATCGGCCGCGCGACGCCGCCGGACAACCACGTGGCCGCCATCGCAACGGCAACCAGCAGCACGATACCGAATGCGATGAGGCCGCGGCGCGCCTCTTCATAGGGGGCCATTGCGTCGGTAATCGAGCGCAGCAGCACGACTTCGACATTGGCATTGTTGGCATGCTCCGCGACGAAGGGCGTTACCGTCCCGAGGTAGTTGGTGTTGACGCCGCCGATGACATAGACCGGGCCCGCCTGCCGATCACCGCGCAGGAGCTGGCGTGGCAGGTCGGTTGCATCAGGAACGGCACCAGACCCGCCAATAAGTTGCGCTTGCTCTGCCGTCGCGACGAGGGCCACATCCAGACCGGTAAGTGCGACGATGCGATCGATAATTGACGCGTCCAGCCGGAAGCCGAGCATGACCCAGGCAATCGGCGTTGGCGCTCGCAGGGGCACGACGAAGACCTGGTAGGCGACGCCGCCGATGAACGCCGTCGACTCAACGGCCACCCTGCGCTCCTCGTCCAGAATGACGCCCTCCACCAGGCTTCGCTGGTCATGTATCGCCGCATCCGTGCTCGCGATGACCTGACCGTCGAGGCTGAGCAGTACGCCGATGTCGGCCGCGACACGAAAGCCGTGATTACGCAGCACGGAGCGGATGGTTTCCGCATCGCCGGTGGCAGCCGCTTCCTTGAGTCCGAAATCGGCCGCCAGGACCTGGACACTCGTGCGCAACTGCTCGCTGCGCCCCTCGAGGTACTCGTCAACAACGGCCGCGCCGATTCGAAGCGATTCCTGGGCGCGCTCGTCGACGTCCCGCTCGACGGTCCGCATCACGGCATAGATGGTGACCAGCTGCGCCAGCGCGAGGGGCAGCAGGGCCAGCAGCAGTAATTTTCGGCGAAAGCTCTTGCGCAGGTTCATCGAAGGAATGGGCCGCTATCCACTTGTATCCGCTGGAAATACTAGGTCGATTCTGTCAAATGGAGTGTGCGGCAGTTCACGGTTAAACCGCACTCTCCTGCCTAAACTGTCGGTCAGCTTGGCAAACACGGTTCCGATATGGGCTCGACCCCCGCTTATGCGTTGCTTGTACGCTTCTGCTGTGCAGTGGCGCTGTGCCTGCTTGCCATTGCGACGACGGGCGCGAGGGCCGACGGGATAACGGTCGAGGTCACCGATCGCGAGGGACAACCGGTCCCCGATGTGGCCGTATTCGCGAATTTACCGGCCGCCTTGTCGGCGCCGGCCGGCACGAGCGTGGTGATGGACCAGGTCGACCAGCGCTTCGTACCGCACATGCTGGTCGTGCAGACCGGAACCCAGGTCGAGTTCCCGAACAGCGATACCGTGGCGCATCACGTGTATTCATTCTCCCACCCGAACCATTTCAAGCTGCCGATCTACAAGGGTCACGCTCATCCGCCGGTGAGTTTCGAGGAGAGCGGGATCGTCGTGCTGGGCTGTAACATTCACGACCACATGCTCGCGTATATCGTCGTCGTCGACACGCCGGTATTCGCCAAAACGGACGCCAGCGGCGTCGCCGTTCTCGATGCCGCGCCGGCCGAAGGCATGCACGTAGCGATCTGGAGCCCGCGGCTGCGGGACGATGACGCAGACCTGTCCGTCGCGATCAGTGACGCCAACGCCGGATCCGCCATCGCGTTTCAGCTGAAGAAGGGCCTCAGGCCGCCGCATGAAGACCAGTCGGAAGTGCTCTCATGGTCCGAGTACTGAGCGGCCTGGCAGGGCTGGCGCTGCTCGCCGCGCAGGCAGCGGCAAACGAACCGGCTCGCTACTCCTTCACGGCGGGCACCGATATCAGCTTCGTCAGCGTGTCGGGCCATCCGTCATGGGTGGACGGTTCCGCCGGAAAGCTTCGCTATGACGAAAACAGCGAGGGCCTGACCGTCAGCAGAACGTTTGTCGATTACCGCTTGCGTATCGCCGGTACGCTGAATGCGCGAATCGCGGCAGAGGCCTACGACGACGACATCGGCAGCAGCATCGATTTCACCCAGGCGTATCTCGAGTGGCGCCCGCTCACGCTGTCACCGAATCGTTACCGCCTGAAGCTGGGTGCTTTCTACCCGCGGCTGTCGCTGGAAAATTCGGACCCCTCCTGGGGTTCGCCGTATACCATCAGCTCCTCTGCCATCAACACCTGGATTGGTGAAGAAATCCGTATCTTCGGTGCCGAACTCTCGGTATCGAGGCGTCCGGAGTCGCTGGGCGGGGCGCACACGTTCTCCTTGCACGCCGCAGCCTTCAAACACAACGACCCGGCCGGCGGCCTTATCGCCTGGAAAGGCTGGTCGCTGCACGACCGGCAGACGCGCTTCGACGACGTGCTGCCGCTCCCGCCGCTGCCACAGATTCAGCCGGACGGGTTCTTCTGGCGCCAGGACCCCTTCTTTATCCCGTTCCAGGAGAACGAGGGTGACATCGGCTGGTACGCGAATGTCGAGTGGCAGTACCGCAACAAGTTCCTGCTAAGGGCCTTGCGGTATGACAACCGGGCGGATCCGCGCAACATCTCGAACCGGCAGTACGGCTGGTATACCGAGTTCGACCATATTGGCGTGCAGATAAGCTTGCCCGGTGAAGTCGGGTTGATTTCCCAGTGGCTGGTCGGCGAGACGGTAATGGGGCCGTTCATTCGTGGCGCTCATGTCGTGGACAACGGGTTTGAAAGTCACTTCGTCCTTTTGACCAAGGCCTTCGACCGGCACCGGGTATCCGCGCGCTACGACGACTTCGAGGTCACGGAAATTGACCAGGTGCCGCTGGACGAAAACCGCGAGCGAGGCCACGCATGGACGCTCGCCTATCGTTTCCAGGCGACGGAAAAGCTCGGTTTTGCAGCCGAATGGCTCGAGATTCGCACTCACCGCCCGGCATGGGCATACAACGACCTGGCAACTACCCGGACGGAGCGGCAGCTGCAGCTGAGCCTGCAACTGCGCTTCGGCCAGCTGCACTAGAAACCTCCTCATTACGGTATCCTGTCAGCCCGAATTCAACGGTTCGCCCAGGGCCACGTGAAAAAGCTACTGCAGGAATTCTATCGCCGCGACGATGTCGTAAAGGTCGGCCGCGACCTGCTCGGCAAGGTCTTGTGCACGAACGTCGGCGGCAATCTCACGAAGGCCATCATCACCGAGACAGAGGCGTACGCGGGCATCGGCGACCGGGCGAGTCATGCCTACGGGGGCCGGCGCACCGCACGCACCGAGCCCATGTACGCAGACGGCGGCATCGCCTATGTCTACCTCTGCTACGGCATGCACCACCTGTTCAACATCGTAACGAGCACGAAGGACGACCCGCAGGCCGTGCTGGTCCGTGCCGGGCATCCGCTGGTCGGCATCGACACGATGTACGCGCGCCGCGGCAAGGCGGCGAACGCAACGAACCTGCTCGCAGGCCCGGGATCATTGGCGCGTGCGCTGGGCATTCGGACCGAGATGACGGGCGAGGATCTGCTGGGTGATCAGATCTGGATAGAGGACCAGAGTTTCAGCGTGCCTGACGAGCACATCAGCATAGGTCCGCGCATCGGTATCGACTACGCCGGCGAAGATGCGTCGAGGCCATACCGTTTCGCCGTTCCGCCGGCCGAGCACGCAGTGGTGTTTTGATTGTCAGTTACGCCGGTCCGGCTTGTCGGCTCCGGGCGCACTTCGACTCTCGCCACCGGGGCGGCGCGCAGTACCGGACGATTGGCGGCATCACCCGCTAGGCCGCCTCGTCCACCGCCTCATAGACGACCGGGTTGGCCAGCTCGCTGAGCCTGAACAGCCCGAAGGCCCGTTCGCCGTTGTAGTCGAGTACCCGCAGATCGTCAGTCTCGTACAAGTCATTGACCACCGTGACGAAATGGCCGCCGTACCGCGTCTTGGCCAGCTCGAGCGGGATCTCGTAGGCGATGAAGCGCCCGATGCCCTTGGCCTCCAGCTTCTTCAGCAGCGCCGGGTGAGTCACGGATTCGTGAGAAGTCAGGATGACGATGGGGCCGCTGCCCGTAAACAGCATTGCAACTTTCATGGCTACCTCACTCGTGTTGCGTGGCAGCTTGTGCTGCAATTTGAATCTAGCGCCTTGGCTCCGGCATATTCAATATGGAGATTCCGCAATCGGAGCATTTTCGACAAGAGATCGGGATGCGGCAGTACCTCGAGTATAACTACGAAGGCCCTGGCTTCGAGCTGTTCGGGCCCGGGCATCTTGCGGCGCTCGCGATCGTCGCGGGCGCCTGCACATTCCTGATCTGGGGCTGGAAAAACCCCAGCGACACCGCGAAGCGCAATGCGCGCCTGTTTCTCCTTGGCGTTTTTTTCCTGGTTGAATCGTCCTGGCACGGCTGGAACCTGTGGAACGACGCATGGACCATCCAGCGGCACCTGCCCCTGCACAGCTGCTCGATCAGCGCGTGGTGTTCCATCTACATATTGATGACCCGAAGCTACCGGGTGTACGAGATCATATTTTTCATCGGTACCGCGGGCGCGATACAGACGGTCCTGACGCCCGACGCCGGTGCCTACGGCCTGCCGCACTTCCGCGCGATACAGACGCTGGCAGCTCACGGCCTGATCATCATCACGATGGTCTACATGACCGCGATCGAGGGCTACCGGCCCACCTGGAAGTCCCTCGGGAAGACGATGCTGCTGGTCAATATTTACCTCGTCGTGGTCACGAGCATCAACGTGATGCTGGGCAGCAACTACATGTACACGCTGCGCAAGCCGGCGACTGCCAGCCTGCTGGATCACATGGGTCCGTGGCCCTGGTACATCCTGACCGGCGAGCTGGTCGCCCTGGCCATGTTTGCGTTGCTGTACCTGCCAATCGCGTTGCTCGGCCGCAAAGCGCACGCACTCGGCGCCGAGGCCTGACCCTGTCTGCCCCGGGCGGTGACCGGCCGCGCGAGACTCTGCCTCGGTAGCCGGCGGGCAGCTCCAACATACGCGAAGATTCTTATTGTGCAGGGTGCGTCTTTGGGTGATATTTATGCCGGTTTTTCGTGTCGTACCAAGGGCTGTTCGCCAGTCGCCGCGGCACAGAGGATGAGTTGCAACCCGACACCCCACACCCCCCGCAAGAGTCCGTCGACGAACACCCTTCGTCAAGCTCGGAATTCGAACACGCAGAAGCCGCCTGGACGAGCGTTCCCGCCGAGGCCGCCGCCCTGCAACGCATCGCGACGGACAAGGAGTATCCGCTGCTCGAGCGCGTCGAGGCGTTCGAAGATCTGATCGATGCGGAGGTCGGCGACACGGACCTGACCCGGGCCCGCAACATCGAGCGCGAGACGAACCTGCGCCAGCTGTTCGTAAAGTTCGAGGGCGGCAACCCGTCCGGCACCCAGAAGGACCGCATCGCATTCGCGCAGGCCAAGGACGCGCTGCGCCGGGGCTTCGAGTGCATGACGCTCGCGACATGCGGTAACTATGGCGCGGCAGCCGCGCTGGCCGCCAGCCTCGCGGGCATTCGCTGCATCATATTCATTCCCGAGGAGTACCATGCCAGGCGCTTGCCGGAGATGAGCCGCTACGATGCCGAGGTCGTACGCGTCGCGGGCGGCTACGAGGCAGCCGTTGAAGCCTCGAGCGAAGCTGCAGACCGAAATGAGTGGTACGACGCCAATCCCGGCGGCGATAACACCGCACTGCAGCTGAGGGCCTACGGCGAGATCGCGCGCGAGATTTATGACGACATGCGCGACGCGCCTGCGGCGGTCGCGGTACCGGTGTCGAACGGCACGCTGTTGGCCGGTATTTTCCGTGGCTTTCTCAGCCTGTACCGCCGCGGCAAGACCTCTCGCATGCCGCACATGGTAGCGGGCAGCACCTACAAGCAGAATCCGATCATCGCCGCATTCCTGAAAGGGGCCGAAAATTGCGCAGACCTCGATCCTGCACAGATTCGCGAGACCGGCATCAATGAGCCCCTGGTCAACTGGCACGCCATCGACGGCGACCTCGCTCTCGGGGCGATTCGCCACAGCAACGGTTGGGCCGACTATGCCACCGATCGCGCGCTGAGCCGATATTCGCGGCTGCTGCGCGACACCCAGGGCCTGAGTGTATTGCCCGCATCGACCGCTGGATTGCACGCACTGCTGAGCTGGCACGCGAAGCAGCCGTTGGCAGGCGACCGCTATGTGGCCATCCTGACTGGACGCAGACTATGAGCAGCTTTGTCCCTTGCGACGGTGATGCCATCGTCTATTGTGAAGGCGATTTCGCAACGTCGTACGGCAAGACCGCGCATGGCCTGGTGCGCTTCTCGCGACGGTACCGCATTCGGGCCGTGGTGGACTCCATGGTCGCCGGCCATGATGCCGGCGAAGTTTTGGACGGACAACCGAACGGCATTCCCGTCGTCGCCGGTATCGAAGCCGCAATGCAAGCGGCGGAGTCATCCGGAGCGCCGGCTACGCACCTCGTGTTCGGCCTCGCCCCTGACGGTGGCCGCCTGCCCGATTTTGCGCGCACCGACTTGCTGAACGCGCTGCAACTGGGCCTCAATGTCGACGCCGGGCTGCACGACCTCTTGTCCGAGGATACCGAGCTCGCCGCGGCGGCACGGGAGGCAGGCGTGGTCATTCGGGACGTTCGGCAGGGTCCGCCTCGCGACCAGCTGCATGGTTTTACAGGCAAGATCGAGGAGGTCACCTCGAAGATCATCGCCGTGCTTGGCACCGACTCGGCAATCGGCAAGCGCACGACCGCCGTTCGTCTCGTACAGGCCTTCGAGGCGGCGGGGATCAGCGCCGAGCTGATTGGAACCGGCCAGACGTCCTGGTTGCAGGGCGTTCGTTACTGCATCGTGGAAGACGCTTTGATCAGCGACTTCATGGCCGGCGAGATCGAGCACGCGGTCTGGTCGGCGTGGCACGAGCAACGGCCCGATGTGATCGTTCTCGAGGGCCAGGGCAGCCTGATGAACCCGGCTTACCCCGGAGGCTACGAGCTGCTGGCTGCGGGACGCCCGCACCTCGTCGTACTGCAGCACGCGCCGGCTCGCAGCTGCTACGACGGTTTCCCTGCTTTTCCCCTGCACCCGCTCTCCCGCCAGATCGCCGCTATCGAGATGATCTCGGACAAGCCGGTCGCAGCGATCACTGTCAACCACGAGGGCCTGGCTCGTGAAGCCATACCCGGGGTCTGCGCGCAGATTTCGGCCGAGACCGGCCTGCCCGCATTCGACATCCTGCTTGGCGGCGCCGACGACCTGGTGGACGCGCTGGCGCCGCGACTCGACCTGAGGGTCGACCGATGAGCGCAGACGCCGCAACAGTTTCGAAGCCACTGCAGGACCTGCTGGTCATCGACCGGTTGGATGTCGCGGTCACCCGGCTGGAGCCGGACAGGGTAAGCGCATCGTACAGCGTGACCGTCGGTGGAGAGACGCGCGCGACGGAGTTCACGTATCGCTACAACGAGCCCGTCTTCGACCCGGACGACCCGGGCGATCAGAACCTGGCCGCCATGATGATGGCGCAGCCTGCGCTGAATTACGGACTCTTTTGCAGGGAAATCGCCTTGCATGGTCCGCTGGACAAGCACGACCGGCGCTTTCTGCGCAACTACGCGGCACATACGGCCCGCGAGATCTATGTGGACAAGTTCCTGGTACCCAATCCGTTCCTGACCGGACCGGCCGCCAGCCTGTCGCCCGTCCGCCTCAATACTTACCTGCAGGCAGCGCTCCTGTTTCCCGATGAATCCGCGCCGGTAACAGGTTCCTGGGAGACCTCCCCGGACAAAGTTGCGGTACTGTCCAGCGGCGGCAAGGACAGCCTGTTGACCTACGGGCTGCTGAACGAGATCGGGTCCGAGGTACACCCGATGTTCGTCAACGAGTCGGGGCGCCACTGGTTCACCGCCCTCAACGCCTGGCGCCATTTCGAAGAGGGTGTCCCGAATACCACGCGAGTCTGGACGAATTCGGACCGCCTGTTCGTCTGGATGCTGTCGCATCTGCCGTTCGTCAGGAAAGACCACGCGCGGGTGCGCGCCGATATCTATCCGATTCGCCTCTGGACGGTCGCCGTATTCATCTTCGGCGTGTTGCCTCTCGCTCGGCGACGCCGTGTCGGTCGCCTGACGATCGGCAACGAATACGACAGTTCTTCTCGCCAGACACACAGCGGTATCACCCACTACGCCGCCGTCTACGATCAGAGCCGTTGGTTCGACGAGGCACTGACGCGTTATTACCAGCGCAAGAAGTGGAACCTGGTGCAGTTTTCCGTACTGCGACCGCTGTCCGAGCTGCTGATCGAAAAAATTCTCACGGAACGCTACCCCGAGTTGCAGCGCCTGCAGGTGTCCTGCCACGCTGCACACATCGACGGTGACAAGGTCCATCCTTGCGGCAGATGCGAGAAGTGCCGCCGCGTGGTCTCGATGCTATCCGCTCTGTCGGCCGATCCGACCCGCTGCGGCTATACGCCAGCGCAAATCGACTCCTGCCTCGCTGCTCTGCCGGAAAAGGGGGTTCACCAGGAGCGCTCCACCGCGCAGCAGGTCCTGCACATGCTCGTCGAAAAAGATCTCGTGCAGGCGGTGGCGCCTCCTCCCCGCCACGAGGTGTTGGCACTACGCTTCGACTCCGAGCGGTCTCCGCACGAAACCGTGCCTGCTGACCTCCGTCAGCCGCTGTACGGGATCTTTCTGGAGCATGCGGAAGGCGCCGTCGAACGGCGGGGGCGCCAATGGCTCAACACCGATCCGTTGTCGCGCGAAGCGGCCAGCCGGCCGCACGCCTTCGATCGCGCACCCAAACAGGCGGCGCCCGCCGAAGCCAGCCAGATCCGGCTTGGACCGCTAACGTGGCCGCAAGCCGAAAAGCGCTTCAGGGAGATGGATATCGCGCTCCTGCCTGTCGGTGCAATCGAGCAGCACGGACCGCACCTGCCACTGGACACGGACGCGTGGGACGCCGAGCGGATTTGTGATGATGTTGCAAAGGCCTGCAGCCGCCCGCGCCCCATCGTGCTGCCGTTGATCGCTTACGGCGTCTCCTATCATCACGATGACTTCCCGGGCACGCTGAGCATCAGCCCCGACACGCTATCGCGCATCGTTTACGACATCGGCATTGCCGTCGTGCGCAACGGCATAACAAAGCTATTGATCATCAACGGTCACGGCGGGAATTCGGCCGCATTGCATTTCGCCGCGCAGATGATCAACCGGGATACCGGCATCTTTACTGCCGTCGACACCGGGGAATCGAGCGACACGGACATCGACAAGCTGACCGAGACCCCCAATGACGTTCACGCCGGCGAAATCGAGACGTCGACGGCGCTTGCCCTGCGACCCGAACTCGTCGATATGAAACTGGCAAGGCCGATGGTGCCGCGTTTCTCGAGTCATTACCTCGACTTCACCTCGAAACGCGGTGTCGGCTGGTACGCGCACACGAAGAAGATTTCCGAGACCGGCGTGCTGGGTGACCCGACACTTGCCAGCGCCGAAAAAGGCCGCGAAATGTGGCGCATCATGGTCGAGAACCTGGTCGAGTTCGTCGAGGATCTCCGCGGCCTGTCGCTCGACGAAATCCACCAGCGCCGGTACTGAATGCGCATCACCCGCCTGGAAGCCTGGCTCGTCAACCTGCGCCTCGCGGAGCCTTACACGGTGGCCTACGAGCACATCGACCACGCGCCCAACATTTTCTTGCGCATCGAGACCGACAAGGGCGTCGTCGGCTTCGGCTGCGTAAACCCGGACGAACCGGTCTGCGGCGAGACGTCGCAGAGTGTCATCGACGCGCTCGATGGGCCCGCAAGAGATGCGCTGATCGGCGCCGACCCGCGCTTCGTGACCCGGCTGCGCGAACGCATCAAGGCGTTGCTGCCGGGCGCCCCTGGTGCCCGGGCTGGCGTCGACATGGCGCTCTTTGACATCCTCGCCAGGATCGCGGGGCTGCCCGTCTACCAGCTTCTCGGCGCTTATCGCGACCGGATCGCGACCAGCGTAACCGTCGGCATCCTGGACGAAGCCGATACCGTGAATCGTGCCCGCGACTTCGTGGCGCAGGGATTTCAGGCACTGAAACTCAAAGGCGGTATCGACGTCGACGACGACATATCCCGCGTGCTGGCGGTTCGCGACGCGCTCGGCAGCAAAGTCGCCCTGCGGTTCGATGCCAACCAGGGATACGGCGTCGACGAGTCCCTGCGATTCATCACTGCTACTCGGCGGGCGCGTCTCGAACTCGTCGAGCAACCGACGCCCAGGGATGCCCTGAGCGAGCTCGCGAAAGTCACACTGAAGGCGCCGTTACCGATCATGGCCGACGAGAGCCTCATGGGACTGCGCGACGCATTTCGCATCGCTCGCGGCGGTCTCGCCGACATGATCAACGTCAAGCTGATGAAGTGCGGTGGCATCGGACCGGCAATGGAAATTGCCAGCGTCGCGCGTTCCGCCCGCCTCGAAGTCATGGTGGGTTGCATGGACGAGAGTGCGCTCGGCATCGCGGCAGCGCTGCACTTCGCGCTCGCTCATCCCGCCGTCGAGTACGCAGACCTCGATGGACACCTCGACCTTATCGACGACCCGGCTGCAGGTGCCGTTGTTTTGAAGAACGGCATGTTGATGCCGGGCGTCGTAAACGATCTGCAGCCAGCCTGAACACACGGGTGTGAGCTTTTCCCTGGTCGTCACTGCGGGTCGTGTCGGTGCCGCGGGTAGCAGGGTCGGAGCAAGGCATTTCTCACCTGGACGACATTCCTCCCGTGACCGTTCGCATGTCGGCACATTCCACAGGTAAACTGGCGCTGGATGCCCACCAACGTCACACCCGCGTACAAGAAAGCCGAGGAGGCTTACCGCAAGGCACGCGAGCCGAAGGAACGACTCGACTGCCTCCGCGAGATGCTGCGCACGATCCCGAAACACAAGGGGACCGACCACCTGCAGGCGGACATCAAGACGCGCATCAAGCAGCTCACGGAAGAGCTCTCGGGCCCCAAAAAGGGCGGCCGCCGCAGCGGCCCGTCCCACGTAGTGCGGCCGGAAGGGGCCGCGCAGCTCTGCCTGATCGGCCCGCCGAACGCCGGCAAATCCAGCTTGCACGCGCGGTGGACAGGTTCACGCAGCGACATCGGACCCTACCCTTACACCACGCATTTGCCGGTGCCGGGCATGCTGCCGCATGAAGACGTTCATTTTCAGCTCGTCGACCTGCCCCCGGTGTCCGGTGATTTCATGGAGCCCTGGCTGGTCAACGCGCTGCAGCCCGCAGATGGAGCGCTGCTGGTCATCGACCTGAGCGACCCGGACTGCCTGGAGCAGGTGCCGACGATCCTCGAGCGCTTGCGTGAGAAAAAGATCGTGCTGCGGGCGTCGTGGCCTGGCCTGCCGGCCGAGCAGGGCCCCAAGACGGCTGATAGTGACGACGATCCATTTAGAATCGACCTGCCCACGGTGCTGATCGCGAACAAGAGCGACCTCGACCCCGACCCGGGTGAGGTCGAGGTTCTCGAGGAACTGCTCGGACTTCGTTTCCCCGCGCTGGCGATGTCGGCGGTGACCGGCGCGGGCATGGATGAACTGGGCCCGCTGCTGTTCCGCGCGCTCGAGGTGGTAAGGGTCTATACGAAGACCCCGGGCAAGCCGGCGGATACCGACAAACCGTTCACCGTGCGCCGCGGCGACACCGTGCTGGACGTTGCCCGCCTCGTTCACAAGGATGTCGCCCGCGACCTCAAGTTTGCGCGCACCTGGGGTGCCGACGTTTTCGACGGGCAGCAGGTCGGCCCCGAACACCTCGTCGCCGACGGCGACCTGCTGGAGCTGCACGTCTAGTGGATGACAGATTATGAGTGAGCTGTTGACGGCCCATCGGGCACTTCTCGACTGGGCCAAGAGCAGTCCCGGGCGCGAGTTCCTGCTGCAGCCCGTCAACGGGCGGCTGCAGACGCTGACCTACCGCCAAGCGGCCGACCAGGCCTCCCGCATGGCGGCGGCCCTGGTCGACCTGGGCATGCGGCCGGGTGACAGGGTCGCGATACTCGGCAAAAACAGCGTCGAGTGGGTGCTGGCCGACCTCGCGATCGCGATGGCCGGCCTCATCTCGGTGCCCATCTACCCGACCGCCAATGCCGAAACGGTCGCCTATGTCCTCGAGCACAGTGGCGCGAGAGTCGCATTCGTGGGCAAGCTCGACGAACCGGACGCCATCGGCAAGGCCATTCCGGGGGCACTGCCCACAATCGCGTTCCCGTATCCCGGGGTCACGGGGACGCACGACTGGCGTGAGCTCATCGACGAGCACGCACCGATCGACGACCCGCACCAACCTGATGCCCAGGATGTCATGACCATCCTCTACACCTCGGGCAGCACCGGGCGACCCAAGGGCGTTACGATCAGCTACCGGGCCTACGAGTATGCCTGCAGCAGCGCCCGGGGCACCGTGAAGTTCGGACCCGGCGACCGGCTGCTGTCCTACCTGCCGCTCGCGCATGTGACGGAGCGCATGGTCCTGGTTGGCCCGGCGATGTATGCGGGCGCGCGTATTTTCTTCGTTGAATCGCTGAAGACATTCAACAAGGACCTGCAGACCGCGCAGCCGACCATTTTCGGCTCGGTGCCGAGACTCTGGGTCAAGTTCCAGGCCGGTATCCACGCGAAAATACCCCCCGCCAAGCTCAAGCGGCTGCTCTCGATTCCTGTCGTGAACCGCATCATCGCCCACAAGATTCGGGTCGGGATGGGTCTCGCCCGGTGCCGGGTCTTCGCGTCCGGCACGGCCCCGATTTCTCCGCACACCCTGCATTGGTACCGCAAGCTAGGCATCGATATCGGCGAAGGCTGGGGCATGTCCGAAACCAGCGGTCTGGCGTGCGCCAACGTTCCGTTCCACGCCAGGCGCACCGGGACGATCGGCATACCGCTCGAACACACGGAACTGAAGATCTCCGACGAGGGCGAGCTGCTGATCCGCTCCCCTGGCCTGTTCACCGAGTACTACAAGCAGCCGGAGCTGACCAAGGAGTCGTTTACCGAGGACGGCTTTTTCAGGACCGGCGACAAGGCGGAGTGGGACGAGCGGAAGAAGGGCTTCCGGATCACGGGGCGTGTCAAGGACATCTTCAAATCGGCCAAGGGGAAGTACGTGGCGCCCGTGCGCATCGAGTCACTGCTGTCGGCCAATCCCCTGCTGGACCAGATTTGCGTCGTCGGCCACGGCCTGCCGGCGCCGATCGCACTGGTCGTCGCCGGTGAGGCAGCGCAGGACATGCCGAGAACGCAAGTCGCCGACAGCCTCAAGGCAACCCTGTCCGAGGTGAACGGTCAGCTGGAGTCCCACGAACGACTGTCGAACATCATGGTCGTCAAGGACGAGTGGACCACGGAGAATGGCCTGCTAACGCCGACGCTCAAGGCCAAGCGGGACGTGATCGAAGAGCGATACCACGCGACCCTGGAGAAGGGCCTGAAGGCTCCCGTCGCCTGGGAAGACGATCTGTAGATTCCCGGTCCTCGATCCTGGCTATCAGAGTATGGGGTCGATGGGCAGCAACTTGTTGAACCAGACCCGAATCCGTCTGCCTCGGTCGACCTCGGAATCAGGGTTGAAAAACCCGGTCGTGCGCCAGCTGTTACTCGGATCGATATCCAGTTCGATGCTGTCCGTGAGCTGACGCGCCAGCTCGCGATTCCTGACGAGCACGCCGACCTCGGTGTTCAGGTTCGCCGACCTCGGGTCGAGGTTGAAGGTCCCGATGAACACGAGCTCGTCGTCGATCACCATCGACTTTGCATGCAGCGCGAAGATCGGGTCGGTCTCTGCGATGCGGGGATAATTCTCGATGAGCTGGTCCTTGATCGCCGGGTGAGGCATGAACTCGTACAGCTCCACACCCGCCCGCAGCAGGTCCTTGCGCTGCGACGAATAGCCGCTGAATGCCTGGATGTTATCGGTGGAGGCCAGTGAATTCGTCGATATCCTGATGCGCACCCCTTGCCGGACGAGCGCATGGAACAGTTCGATGCCGCCTTCCGGCAGGATCAGGTACGGCGACTGGATCAGGATAGACGACCGGGCATTTGTCACGGCGTCGATCAGCTTGTCCGTCGACTCGCCGCTGCCGCCGAGCCCTGCGGTGCCCTCGTTCTTGCCCGGCACATCGCTGATGAATTCGACGTCATCCCAGACGATTGCCTGCGCGAGCTGCGGGAAGTACGTCTCCGCGGTCGCAATGGCATGTCGGACCTCCGGCGCGAAATTCCTCGGGTCTTCCGCGTAGGCCCTGAGCTCGCTGGCACGCCGTTCGACATCGGCCGGCGAAATCGCCTTGACCTCTTCCTCGAAAATTTCTTCCACGGGAACCGCGAAACCACTCTCCCAGAATTCGTCGAAGTTGGCCTGCATCTCCTTAACCGCTGTTCCTACGACCAACACATCCCGATCGCGAAAATTGTAGTCGTGATCGAAATCGAAATACTCATCGGCCATGTTACGGCCGCCTGTTATTCCGGCGACACCGTCGAAGATCGCGGTTTTATCATGCATCCGCTGGTTGATGGCGCGGAAGTCGCCGAAGACATTTTTCAAGCGCTCCCAGAACCCGACGCCCACGGTCAGGTTGGGGTTGTAAACCCGGATCTCGGCATTCGGGTGGGCGGACATTAGCAGCAGGGTTTCGTCTTCGGCGTCGATGAGCAGGTCATCGACGAGCACTCTTACCGAGACGCCCCGGTCCGCCGCCCGGAGCAACTGTTCGGCCGCGAGTATGCCGACGTTATCGGTACTCCAGATGAAGTACTGGATATCGATCGAGTCTACGGCGTGTTCGGCCAGCCAGGCGCGTCCGACAAGCGACTCCTCGCCCTTCTCGAGAATGTACAGGCCGCTCTGCTCGGACATGCGCGCTGCGCAGACTTCGCAAGCCTCGTTGATCCTGGCGCTGAGCGACTGCGCCCCGGCCTGGTTCACCGCGACAAGCGCCGCCAGTACTGTAGCAACCGCCAGAATTCTCATCGGATACCCCGGCATCATTTACCCCGGACAATGCCGGCTGGTTTCAAAGAGCTCACGGCCGCCCTTCCAGGCCGTAACGCAGCTTCAGCGCCGGCACCTGGAACAGGAGCGCGGAGCAGAAGCTCACAAGCGCGACGACACCCAGGATCACACTCATTCGGAGATACGGCAGATCATGTGCTGCGCGTACCGCCACCAGCACATAGAGAGTCCGGGCCCACTCCAGCGCGCCGAGAACAAGAACGGCCTGCAGCAGCCGGGCGACCCAGGGCCGGCGAACAAACAGCAATGCGATTATCACGAGCGCACCGATGACGCCGATCCAGTTGCCATAGCGCAGAAAATGAGCGCCCAGCACCGCCAGGCTCAGAACAACGGGGACGAGAAGTGCTACTGTCGTCATCCCGGTATGATGGCAGATGTATTGGGCCATTACACGCCGCTGGCATTAAGGAAATCGCATGGCGAAATCGTTTAATTACCCGGTTCACGCGTTCCGCGGCTTCGCCATCCTGAATATCGTGGCAATACACGCTTTTGCATTCATCCTGTTTTATGCGGAGAGCTCCGGGAGCCCCGCCGGGGCCGGCCTCATGGTCGTTGGCGTGCTCAACGGCGTGTTGTTACACGACTCGACACTCTATTTCACCTACATCTCGGGAATTCTCTTCTCGATGGTCCTGGCCCAACGCGGCTACCGGCGTTTTTTCCGATCGAAGTTCTTTTATGTCTTCCTGCCCTATCTCTTTTTCACGGCGTTGTATTCGACACAGGTTTATGAGGGCCCACCAGGTTCCCCGGCACTGTTCTTCGACGGCACACTCGGCGAGTTTGCGCAAAGAGTCGGCATGAATCTCGTCACCGGGAATGCGATCCTGATTTTCTGGTACATACCCGTCCTGATGGCCCTGTACCTGCTGACCCCGCTGCTCGCGCGATTGATCGCCACGCCCAATACCAACTGGCTCAAGGCGCTGATCATATTTGCGCCGCTGATATTCTCACGGGTGTGGCCGGCGGTGAGCTGGACTAACTACGTCTATTTCCTGGGCGCCTACCTTATCGGCATGCTTGTCGGCACGTATTATCGAGAGACCATCCAGCTCATTCGGGATAACCAGGCGCTCCTCTGGATCACGGCGATCGCAACATCGCTCGGGATCGCGGCGGTCGGCTTTTTCGAGGTGGCTCCTTACGGGCGCACCAACCTCGCCGAATCCGCCTGGTACCTGCAGAAGATTGCGCTTGCCGGCCTCGTACTGCTCTGGTTCGACAAGACCATGACAAAGGTACCCGGCTGGCTCGACGTGCTCGGCAATTACGCGTTCGCGGTGTTCTTCATTCACATGTTCCTGCTGTTACAGCTGATTGCCTGGATGACGCAGAACCAGCTCGCCATCGATAACACGCCCGAGCTGCTCGCGTACCTGGGCGGAGCATTCGCGCTGGCTCTTGGCGGGAGCGTATTCCTGACCTATCTTGGCAAGTTGCTCCTTGGTCGCTATTCACGTTATTTCATTGGCGCATGAAGATTCCCCGACCAAAAACCGCGCTTTCAGCGCTCATTGCAATTTTTGCGATTTTCTACATCGCAGTCGCATTCCGTGTGGCCACTTACGACAACACGGCGCCGGAACCCACGTTGCCGCCGTCGAGCGTCGCGACCATTGCGATTTTCGGCGCCAGCGGTACTGCCGGGGACGGCATACTGAAAGCCGCGCTCGCCAGCCCTCACGTCGAGGAAATCAAGGTGATCACGCGGCGGCTGACCCCGCGCATCCAGGCAGGCGTGGATGCGGGCAAGGTCGACAGCACCATCCACATGGATTACCTGGACTACTCCGCCGTGCGTGACAAGCTCGCGGATGTCGATGCCGTATTCTGGGCGATCGGTCTCAGCTCGGTCGGCGTCGACGAAGAAACCTACCGCAAGATTCATGTCGCGTTTCCCCGCCAGTTGGTCGAGGAATGGCAGAGCGTCAGCGTCAAGCCGGCAACGTCCTTTCACTACCTCAGCTCGAGCGACATCTCGGAAGACTCGGGTGCGATGTGGGCGCGCGTCAAGGTCGAGGCCGAGAACACGCTGTTCCGGTTGGCCAACGGATCGGGTCTTCGCGTGATCGCGTATCGGCCTGACTACATTCGGCCGACCAGGGAGGAAGCGCATCTGGGGCAGGACCTGCTCTATTGGTTCTTCTCACCGGTCGGCGCAGCAGTGAAGGCCACCGAGATAGGACAAGCCATGATCGAGGCCGAACTGCGTGGAGAAGAGTTTGCCAACGGCGACAAGCTGAGCACGTTGGGCATCCTCCGCTACAGCAAGGCGTATGAACAAAGGTAAGACGAGCGTACTGGCAATACTCGGTCCCGGCTTACTGGTTGCCGCAACGGGCATCGGCGCCGGCGACCTGGCGACGGCCAGTTTTACCGGCAGCATCCTGGGGACAGCGGTCTTATGGGCAGCCGTCGTGGGTGCGTTCCTCAAGTTCGTCATGACCGAAGGCCTCGCGCGTTACCAGCTGGCTACGGGAGACACCTTGCTGGAAGGACTCGTCCGTCGCCTCGGTCGGCCGCTCGGCTGGCTGTTCCTGCCCTACCTGGTCATCTGGTCGTTTTTTGTCGCCTCGGCACTGATGAGCGCCTGCGGTGTCACTCTGCACGCGATGATCCCGCTGTTCGACGATGCCGCCGAGGGCAAGATCGCCTTCGGCATACTCTCGAGCCTCGTCGGCATGGCTCTCGTGTTCATCGGCGGCTATGACCTGTTCGAAAAGGTCATGCGCGTCTGTATCGGGGTCATGTTCGTCACGGTCATAGTCACGGCAGCCCTGCTCTGGCCGGGGACCGGCGCGGTCCTGCAGGGCCTGCTGATACCGACGATACCCGACCTCCCGGGGCAGGGTCTGAGCTGGACCGTGGCGCTGATGGGCGGCATCGGCGGCACTTTCACGGTGCTGTGCTACGGCTACTGGATCCGCGAGGAGGGGCGCGCGGGTTCGGCATTCCTGAGGACCTGCCGCATCGACCTCGCAGTCGGCTACGCGGCGACAGCGCTGTTCGGTGTCGCGATGGTCATCATCGGCAGCACCATCGAGATCGAGGGCCGTGGCGCGAGCCTGCTGATACGGCTCTCGCAGCAGCTCGTCGGCCCGCTGGGCGAGACCGGCAAGTGGCTGTTCCTCGTCGGCGCGTTCGGCGCGGTGTTCAGCAGCCTGCTCGGCGTGTGGCAGGCAGTGCCCTACCTCTTCGCCGATACCTGGGGACTGCTGCGGGAGTCGGGTGACGCTCCCGCTCACGGCGGCGATGCGGCACCCGTGGACACGAGCTCGCTGGCGTACCGTGGCTATCTCGTCGCGCTCGCGATCGTGCCGATGGCGGGCCTGCTCTGGAGCTTCAAGGAGATCCAGAAAATCTATGCGGTTATCGGCGCCACCTTCATTCCGGTCCTCGCCATCGCTCTGCTGCTTTTGAACGGCCGCTCGGCCTGGGTTGGCGAGCGTTACCGTAACCGGCCAGCCACCGTAGTGGTATTGCTGGCCACACTGGCGTTTTTCCTCTGGATGGGCTGGAGGACGCTCGCCTGACGGCATCATCCCGCCGGGAGATTCTCCAGCAGGAAACGCCTGACGTTCCCGCCCATGACCAGGCGGATCTCCTCTTCCGAGAAACCGCGCTCCAGCATGGTCTGCGTGAGTATGGCCAGTTCCGACGTGTCGAAGGCCGTGGTGACCGTCCCGTCGTAATCGGATCCCAGCGCCACGTGCTCGACGCCCAGCAGGTCGATCGCATAGCGTATCGATTTGACGATACCGGCCGGGCTGAAATCGCAGACCGCGCCATCCCAGTAGCCGATACCGACCAGGCCGCCGCGCTCGGCGACCCGGCGCATGAGCGCGTCGGGAAGGTTGCGTGGCGTGTCGCAAATGCCCTTCAGGCCGCCGTGAGTCAGCACGACCGGTGCGGTGGACAACTCGAGGACGGCCTCGACCATGGCGGGGGATGCGTGCGCGACATCGATGATCACGCCGAGCTCATTCGCGCGCCGGACCACGGCCTCGCCGAATTCGCTCAGGCCCTCGTCGCTGATCCCGTGCAGGGAGCCGCCGAGTTCGTTGTCGAAAAAGTGCGTCAGGCCGGCGATTCGCAGGCCTTGCTCGAACAGCCGATCGAGATTATCGACGTCGCCTTCGAGCGGGTGCGCCCCTTCGATCAGGTACAGCCCGCCGACCAAAGCCTCGCCATCCTGGCGGCGCGCGATTAGCTCCTCGAGATCCTGTCGGCTCTTTACGACCAGCAGTTCACCGTCGCGGGCGAGAGCGTGCAGCTTGTCGAGCTGGTAGGCCGCGCGCTCGTAAATGCTGAACCAGGTGCGCGGCGGCCAGAAAGTGGCGATCGCCAACAGCGTGATGTCGTCCGTATCCGCGGCATTGCGGTCGTAGTTGAGATCGGCCGGGCTCTTGGTTGTCGCGCTGAAGACCTGCAGCGCGACATTGCCCTCGCGCAGGCGCGGCAGATCCATGTGGCCGATCGCCGACCGTATCTTCGGGTCGCGTTTCCAGAGCAGGGAGTCCGAGTGCAGGTCGGCGACGAACAGGGAGTCGTGCAGGCGGCGCGCATCGTCGTCGATCGCGTAAGGCTCGTGCGCCTGCACGATGTTCATCGACGACTCCACTTTGCCCGGGAGAACCCAGTGCACGTAGCCGAGGACGCCCAACAACAATGCTGCTATCGCAAGGAGAATGCGTTTCATCAACGGTCCTGTTTGCCGCGGTGAAATGAATTATACGGGTCCCGGAATCCGGACCCTCACTGTCCGACTGGCAGACTGAACACCTGGGAAACAAGTTGTTACAGAACCCGTGCAAATCACTCGGTAGTCTATGGCGCACTTTCAATGACGTTCGTTTTACGGAGGAGAGGTCAATGAAACTCCTGAAATCTGTTTTCGCTGTGATGATTGCGTTTGCCGGTTTGGCATATGCGCCCTCTGCGCTCGCGCAAGGAACGGTCTACGTGGTTCACGGCATTCCCGGTGGCGATATCGGCCAGCCGGCGGAGCTGCCCGTCGACATTTCGGTCAACGGCGCTTGCGCGCTGGAAGGGTTCGTTTTTGGCGAGATCGCCGGCCCGCTGCCTTTCGACGCCGGCTCCTATGACATCGCCATTGCGCTTGCGGATACCAATAACCCGTGCGGCAACGCGCCGGTCCTGAGTGCCGGCGGTATCCAGGTCGAAGATGGCAAGAATTACTCGATCGTCGCCCATCTCGATGAGGCTGGTGGCATCACCGCAAGCGTGCTGCTCAACGATGTGACGGCCTCGGCTTACACGGCTCGGGTCAACGTCGCGCATGTCGCCGCCGCACCTCGCGTTGATGCTCGACTCAAGTCGCAGCGCAAGTGGTGGCTGCCGTCGAGGACAATTCGCGATCTAGGCAACGGCGAAATTGCGGACACTTACGTCTGGGCCGGTGATTACAACGTAACGCTTTATCCGGCAGGCTCTCGCCAGACGGTATTCGGCCCGGTGCCCGTATCTCTCGAGCGCGGCGTTGCCTACGGGGTCTACGCGGTCGGTTCGCTCGGCACGGGCAGCTTCACCCTGCTCACCACGACGCTCGAAAACGCCGCTCCGGCGCCGGCGAGCGCATTTGTGGTGCACGGCATCCCGGGCTCTGACCTCGGTCTCGACCCTGCTCTCCCCGTGGACGTCTCGGTTAATGGCGCGTGCGCCCTGCCGGGCTTCACATTTGGTGAAATCGCCGGGCCGCTGGACCTCCCGGCCGGCAGCTACGATATCGCGATCGGTCTTGCCAACGCCGCTGCGCCGTGTTCCGAGGCTCCTGTCATCGAGGCCAACGGCCTGGAGCTCACGGGCGGTAAGAGCTACTCGATCGTGGCGCACCTGGACGAGGCCGGCACGCCGACGGCCACCGCCTTCATGAACAACACCTGGGGCAACCGCTTCTTCGCGGGCGTGAACGTCTTCCACACGGCCGCCGCGCCGCGTGTCGATGTGAAGCTGCAGCGGGAAAATGTCAAGCGCTGGGTCCGCTTCCTCAGGGATATCGGCAACGGCGAGGCCGCAAGCCGCAACGTATTCGTGGGCAGGTGGGAGGCGTCGATTCGCCCGGCCGGTTCGCGCGACACGGTCTTCGGCCCGGTTACACTCGACCTGGCGGGCGACACGATCTACCTGGTCTACGCCGTCGGGTCGCTGAGCACGGGCAGCTTCACGCTGCTCACTGCGACGACGGAAGCGGCTCTGCACTAGGCCCAATCAAATCTGCATCGACAAACAGGAAGGGCCCCTAGCGGGCCCTTTCTTTTTCTAGCGCCTGTCGCCGGGTGCGTAGCGTTCCCTCGCCCGCCTCTCGACGTCGTCCCGGTAGTAGGCGACTTCTTTCCAGTCGTGGTTTGCATACAGCGGCACCTGGTCCACGAAGTGGCCGGAAGACGGGTCGTTACTCTGCCCGCCGACGAGAATGGACCTGGCGCGCACGCGGTCGCCGAACTCGACCGCCGCCGCGAAGCTGTTGCCGTTGATGCCGTACAGCTTCCTCGTGCCGGGCGCGCGCTTGGCGCCGAAATCCGCCAACGCGCCCCAGTCGCTGTTGCCCATGCCGATCGGCAAGCTTGGCTTTTGGTCATCAAAAACCAGGTCGATGTCGCCGCTGAGCCGCTGGAACCGGTTTACTTCTCCCCACGGCACATCCCAGGCACCGAAGTCCTGTTGGAGCATGCTGACCGTGTCGGCGAAGATCCGGAGTCGCTCCGCCGGCGACGTTGCCGTCGCGTAGTAGATCACCCGCTGCATCTGGCTGAGGCCGGCGGGGGCGGTCTTCGTCTCCTCCCACGCCAGGCCATAGAAATGCGCAAGCGTCATCGCGACCGAGTCCGCGCCGGTCCTGAAGTCCCAGCTTCGCAGCACGTCGATCGGGGCGGCCAGAATGGCGTCCCCGGCGTCGGCCGAGTCATACGCCTCCACCAGGCCGGGTATCAGCTGCTCGAAGCCCGGCAGGTACGGATCGTGTGCGAGCTTCACCAGGCCATCGAGCGTAAGGTCCTCGGCGCCTTCGAGGACACGCACCGCGTGGATACCCCGGAAGTTCTCCGGATCGGGGGCCATGTAGTAAGGGTAATCTTCACGGCGGGGGCTGAATTCCAGCGCCGCGGTGAACGGCGTCGAATTGGCGTTCTGAATCCAGCCGTTGGGCGGATTGAGGACCGTTATCGTCTCGTCGACCGAGTGTATTCCGTGCCAGTCAGTGGCCGGGTCGGTGCCATCGACCGGCTTGGAGTAGTCGAACTGCGGGTCGCGCCGCGGCACGAAGTTGCCGTGGAAATAGGCGATGTTGCCCTCGCTGTCCGCGAACACGGTGTTGTTCGACGAGTTCGAGCGAATGTTCATCATGTCGCGAAACCCGGTGTAATTTGCCTGCTTCGTGCGCGTGTACGACTGTGTCAGCGCGCTGACCGGCTCCCAGTTGATGCGCGTGGCCACCCACTCGCCATCGACTTCGTGCGTAATCGGGCCGTGGTGCGTACGGTAAAGCGTGAACGTGCGTTCGCCCCAGCCGTCCCCGTCTTTGTATTTCAGCGCGACATCATAGGATCGTACCGGCCTGAGTTCGTCCCCGTAGCGATACCAGAGATGCCCGTCGACCTCGCGCACCTCCTCGACGAACTCGTCGATGAAGTCGACGCGTGTCGAAGTGTGCATCCAGCCGGTATTTTCGTTGAAGCCCTGGTAGATGAAGAACTGTCCCCAGGTTACCGCGCCGTAGGCATTCAGCCCCTCTTCGCTGACTACGTGCATCTCGCCACGAAAATAGAACGTCGTGTGCGGGTTGATCAGGAGCATCGCTGCACCCGAATGCGTGAGTTCGCCCGCAATCGCGAATCCGTTCGACGCGTTCTTTACATCGCCAAACGCCGACAACGGTGCGCCCGAGCCGGCCATCGGTTCACCGCCGTAGAACGCGGCGATGCCCTGCAGCGGTATTTGCTCGATATCGCCACCGATCGAGCCTTCGAAAAAGTACATCGGCATCCAGGGCTCGAAGCGGCGCAGCAGTGCGGGCTGCACCCCCGGGTGCGTGGCGAGGTAATAATTGAGGCCGTCTGCAAAGGCGTCGCACAACGCCTTCAGCCAGTCGGGAGCCGCCGCATAGGCCGCCTTCGCTTCGTCGACGGTCATGTACAGACGT
>JBFFSI010000010.1:0-51742 GCA_041572475.1 Woeseiaceae bacterium | reverse complement strand
CTGGAAATCCGGGTCGTGCAGGTACTGCCGGACGCCCTCCTCGAGCCTCTCGAAGGCCGGCACCAGCGTTTCGGGCACGTAGCGACCGCCGAACGGCCCGAAGCGCCCCCGCTCGTCGGGCAGGTCACCCCTTAACGACGCCTCCAGTAGCGCGCCGGCTTCGTCTGCTTGCAGCGCTGCAGTCATGCAAGTTTCTCCGCGGCGCGTACGGCGCCGATGAATTCCCTGATCAAATCCGCCGTCTTCCGGCCCGGCGCGCTCTCGACGCCGCTCGATACGTCGACGCCCCAGGGCCGGACTTCCGCTATGGCCGCGGCGACATTGTCCGGCGTCAGCCCGCCCGCGAGAATCATACGCCCCCGACGGGCAAATGCGGCCGCCCGTGACCAGTCGACCGTCTGGCCGCTCCCGCTCGATGGCCCTTCGTAGACGAAGACCCCGGCCGGCACATCGCCCGCTGCCGCCACGCCTTCCCGCAACACCGGCCAGCGCGCTACCTCAGCCGGCACATCAAGGCTCGCGAAATCGCCGGCATCGGTCTGCAAAACCTCGGGCGCGAACTCGCGGCACACGGCCGCCCAGGCGTCCGCCGCCGGGTGCCGCATCACGGCAACCTTGCTCACGCCCGCCGGAATCGCGGCTGCCGCCGCGCAGGCTTCGGCCGGTGTGACCCGGCGAGGCGATTCGGCGAACACGAAACCGACGGCGTCCGCGCCTGCCTCCACCGCCACGGCAGCCATGCCGGCGTCTCGAATACCGCAGATCTTCACGAAGGTCCTCACGCCGCTACCCGCTCACTGCCGGCCGTGCGCATGTCGGCGACGAGCTGCGCCGGGTCCGCGCTGCGCATCAGGGCGGTGCCGACCAGTGCGAGCCGGTAGCCCAGCGACGCAACGCGCGCCGCATCGTCCGCGGTAACCAGGCCGCTCTCGGCGACACCGCGCGCGCCCGGCAGAACCGGCGCAAGCTCGGCGAGCCGCGCGTTATCGACCTCGAGGGTACGCAGGTTGCGCGTGTTGACGCCGACGAGCAGCCGGCCGTCGGTTGCCGCCGCGGCGTAGTCCTTCTCGCCGCAGAGCGAGCCGACCCGCTGCAAGTCCTGCCGGTCGAAGGACTCGACCAGCACGAACATGCCGTGCGCCAGCGCGGTATCGAGCATGCTGCGCAGTACCGCATCGTCCAGCATGGTCGCAATCAGCAGCACGCCGCTCGCACCGGCCGCGCGGGCCTCGTCGACCTGCAGCGGGTCAACGAGAAAGTCCTTTCTCATGACCGGGACGTCCGGCACCGCTGCCACGACTTCCGCCAGGTGTTCGAGGCGCCCGGCGAAGCGCGTCGGCTCGGTCAGCACCGAAATCGCCGCCGCGCCGCCATCGGCATACAGCCGCGCCCGAGCCGCGCGGTCGCTACCCGGCCTGGCCAGGTCGCCCTCCGCCGGCGAGCGATCCTTGATTTCCGCGATGACGTCGAAGCGGCCGAGCCGCAACGGGACCGGCGGTGCCGCCGGCCGGCCGAACGCGGCCTGGTCCAGGTCAGCGACCCGTTCGGCGCTCGCCGCCACCATGGTTGCCAGGAAGTCGCTCATTGCGCCTCGAAGTGATGCCGGAGCTTGTCGAGGAACGCGGCAGCCGCGCCGTCGTCGAGGGCCGCCGCGGCAATGTCCACGCCTTGCCGGGCGTCCTTCGCGACGCCCTGGACCTCGAGCACGAGGGACGTGCCCATGAGCAGGGCGTCCCGATGCGCGCCTTTGTCATCGCCGCTGAACACCCGGGTGAGTTCCATTGCGTTCTTCTCCGCGTCGCCGCCGACGAGGTCCTCCGCCGTGCAGCGGGCGAGGCCGTAGTCTTCCGGCGCGCGCTCGTTTCTCTTCACCGTGCCGGGCGCGACGTCGAACAGCACGAATTCGCCGACGGGCGTCGCCTCGTCCCAACCGGGTGCACCGTGCACGACGAATGCCCGCTCGATGGGCATGCCGGCGAGCGCCTCGGCCATCAGCTTCGCCGCCTCCTCGCTCCACGCGCCGATGAGCTGGTAGGGCGGCGCCGCCGGGTTGGTCAGCGGACCCAGCATGTTGAAGACGGTGCGGACCGCCATCGCACCGCGTATCGGGACGACCGCCTTCATCGCCGGGTGGTAGGCCGGCGCGAAAAGAAACGTGAAGTTGGTCGCTTCGAGACAGGCGACGGCCGCCGCCTCGTGCAGCGGCAGCGGCATGCCGAGGCACTCGAGCATATCGGCGCTGCCCGACCGGCTCGATACGGACCGGTTGCCGTGCTTGACCACCCGGGAGCCGCAGGCGGCGGCGAGCAGCCCGGTGCCCGTGGACAGGTTGAGACTCCCCGAGCCGTCGCCGCCGGTGCCTACCGTGTCGACCGTCGGCGCTCCATCGGGTATATGCGGATGCACGGCCAGCTCGCGCATGGCGCTGGCAAAACCGCGGATCTCGTCCGCCGTCTCACCCTTCGCCCGCAGCCCTGCCAGCAGCGCCCCGGCCAGCGCATCGGGCAGTTCGCCCTCCGCGAGCTTGAACATGAGCTGGCTCGCCTGCTCTTCGCTCAGCGAGTGCCCGTCGAGCAGCTGGTCCAGCATGGCGTTGAATTCTTTGCTCATGATGTCGTCATCCGCAGGAAGTTGGCCATGAGCCTGTCGCCCTCCGGGGTGAGCACGCTCTCAGGGTGAAACTGCACGCCCTCGATCGGCAAGGTTTTGTGCCGGACTCCCATGATCTCGCCACGTTCGGTTTCGGCCGAGACTTCGAGCACATCGGGCAGCGAGTCGTGCTCGACGCACAGCGAATGATACCGCCCCACCTCGA
Organism: Woeseiaceae bacterium; assembly: GCA_041572475.1. GTDB lineage: Bacteria > Pseudomonadota > Gammaproteobacteria > Steroidobacterales > Woeseiaceae > UBA1847. Next base: position 48,927 of record JBFFSI010000010.1, on the reverse strand, counting down.
CCGGCTGCGACAGCCCGTCGAAGATGGTCTTGCCGTCATGCCGGGCGAGCGAGGTCTTGCCGTGCATCAGCCGGCCGGCCCGGACGATCTCTCCGCCGAAGTGCTGCACGAGGCTCTGGTGACCGAGGCAGACGCCGAGTATCGGCGCCTGCCCGGCGAAGGCGCCGATCATCGCCGGCGACACACCGGCGGTGTCGGGGCGGCCCGGGCCGGGCGAGACCACGAGGTGGGTCGGCGCCAGCGCGAGCGCCTCGTCGACCGTGATCGCGTCGTTGCGGTAAACCATGACCTCAGCCCCCATCGCGGCGAAGGCCTGCACGAGGTTGTAGGTAAACGAGTCGTAGTTGTCGATCAGCAGCATGCGCACGCCGTCGAACTCCGTCGATTGCGCCATCACAGGCCCTCCCCGGCGATCGCGAGCGCGCGCCGCAGGATGGCGCTCTTGGCGAGCACCTCCCGGTACTCGTTGCCGGGCACCGAGTCGGCGACGATGCCGGCGCCGGCCTGGAAGCTGTAGCGGTCGCCCTGGAACACGAGCGTGCGGATCGTGATGGCCTGGTCCATGTCACCGGAGAGGCCGAAATAGCCCGCGGTGCCGGCATACAAGCCGCGGCCCGTGTTCTCCATCTCCTCGATGATTTCCATGGCCCGCACCTTGGGCGCCCCGACGAGCGTCCCGGCGGGGAAGCTCGCGGCAAACAGGTCGAACTGGTCGAAGCCCTGCGCGAGCTCACCCTGCACGCCACTGACGATGTGCATGACATGGCTGTAGCGTTCGATCGCCCGGTAAGGATCGACGTGCACGGACCCGGCCGTCGCCACGCGCCCGAGGTCGTTGCGCGCCAGGTCGACGAGCATGACGTGCTCGGCCGCCTCCTTCGGATCGGCCAGCAATGCCGCCTCGTTGGCCCGGTCCTCGGCCGGCGTCTGGCCGCGCGGCAGGGTGCCGGCGATCGGGCGCAGCGAGGCGCGGTTGCCGTGCAGCCGGACGAGGGCCTCCGGCGACGAGCCGACTACCTGGAGGTCGCCGAACTCGAAGAAAAACATGTACGGCGACGGGTTCAGCAGCCGCATCGCGCGGTACACCTCGAACGGCGACACGTCGGACCGGCCCGTGAACAGCACCGAGATGACGATCTGGTAGATGTCGCCGGCCGTGATGTACTCCTTGCACGCCGCCACCCGTTCGCAGAATTCCTCTTCGCTGAAACTTGCCTCGGCAGGACCGACGGTCGCCAAGCCCTGGCCGTTCGGGATGGCGCCGCGCAAGAGCCGAATGACCTGGTCTCGCAGGGCAAGCCGCTCGGCTTCCGGGCCGTCGTGCAGCAGCGCGACGCGGCGGGTCAGGTGGTCGAAGACGAGCAGCGAGGACGGTGCAACGAATGCCGCGTCCGGGATGTCGTCCTGTGCGACCGTGTCGCGGGGCAGGCGTTCGAACAGCCTGACGACGTCGTAACCCGAGACGCCGACGAGCCCGCCGGCGAAAGGCAGGCCGTCAACCCCGGGGCCGGGCCGTGGCGCGGCAGCGAGCGCGGCACGCAATGCCCCGAGGTAACTGTCCTGGTTCTCGGGCCGCGGGCGAGCCTCACCGTTGATATGCAGTGCGCCGGAGTCCATCCGGATTTCGAGCGCATCACCGAAGCCGAGGAACGAGTAGCGGGCAAGGCGTTCGCCGCCCTCGACGCTCTCGAGCAGAAAGCGCGGCTCGAGCTCGCCGAGCTTGAGGTACGCCGACACGGGCGTGTCGAGATCGGCGGCAATGTCGAAAGGTGCTTCCATCGGGTTTCCCTGGCCACAAAAAAACCCACCTCCACGGTGCGGAGATGGGCTTCTGGTATGTCCTGCTCAGCTAAACGTCAGCCAGCCGCCCTCTCCTTCGAGGACAGCCACCACCAACGATTGAGATGCCGAGCAATCATCAGGCCGAGTGTACCGGCGGTTTCCGCGAGGTCAATTGTTACCTTTGAAACGCTTACAGCGAGTATAGCGTCGGCAGGATCAATGAAAAACCGACCCACATGATGATGGTCAACGGTATGCCAACGCGCAGGAAATCCGCGAACTTGTAACCGCCGGCGCTCATGACCAGCAGGTTGGTCTGGTAGCCGTACGGCGTCGCGAAGCTCATGTTGGCACCGAACAGCACCGCGAGGATGAACGGGTCGGGGATGACGTTCAGCTGCGCCGCGATGCTGACCGCAATCGGCGTGCCAATGGCCGCCGCCGCATTGTTCGAGACGATGTTGGTCATGATCGTCATCAGCAGCATGAACGCGCTGAGGATTACCGGCGTCGGCAATCCCGACGCCGCACCGACGAAGCTCATCGCGATGTAGTCCGCCATGCCCGTGCCGATCAGGGCCTTGCCGAGCGCCAGCGCGGTGACGATCAGCATCACGACCGGAACGGACAAGGCGCCGGCCGCGTCCCGCCAGGTCAGGCAGCCGGTCACTATCATGAGCCCGAGACCGATCATCGCGCTCACGGAGATGGGCAGGATGCCGAGGGCGGCCGCCAGGACGACAAAGCCCATGATCGCGAGCGCGCGCTTGGCGTTATGCGTGTGCGGCAGGTCGGTGGTGCCGTCGAGCACCAGCATCGAGCCATTGTCCTTGAGCTTCCTGATGGCCTTGCTCGTACCCTGCACGAGCAGGACGTCGCCGGCGCGCAGCCTGATCGAGTTCAGCTCGCTGGTGACCTGGGAGCTCGGGGCACGTGCGCGGTGCAGGGCGAGCGGCATCAGCTGGTAGCTGCTCGTGAACCGCGCCGCGGCCAGGCTGCGCAGGTGCAGCGGCGAGCCGCGCGTGACGACGACCTCGGCGAGCTGCTGACCCTCGGCCTTCAGCGGCGTCTGTTCGTCGACCGGGTGCTCGAGGTCCGAGATGTTGAACAGCGTACAGCCAAGCACCTGTTCATAGTGCTTGAGGTTTTCGGGCGTGTCCTTGACGAACAGCCGGTCGCCGGGCTGCAGCACGACGGACGGCAGTTTTGCGAGCTGCAGGGAATCGCTGCGCTGGATCTTGTCCACGCGCATGTGGCCGTCCGTCCGGGCAAGGATCTCCGACAAGGTCTTGCCGTCCGCGAAGCCGTCCTCCTTGATGTGCAGCTGGGAGCTGAAAACGCGCGGCGTGGTGTCGGCCATCGGCGGGGTTCGATCAGGCAGCAGCCGGGGCGCGACCAGCCACAGGAACAGCACCGCGACTCCGCCCACCACCGCAACGGGCAGAACCCAGTCGAACATCCCGAACTGCTGGTGGCCGAGGTCCTGGGCGATGCCGACGACGAGCAGGTTCGTCGACGTGCCGATGGTCGTGGACATGCCGCCGACGATGGTGGCCAGACCCATCGGCAACATCACTTCGGAGACTGGGAATTTAGACCGCAGCGATGCCCCGACCAGGATGGGCATGAGCAGCACGACGATCGGCGTGTTGTTCATGAATGCGCTCAGCACCGCGCCGGCCACCAGGGTCGTCAGCAATGCCAGCACCGGGCGCGACGACCAGGCCTTGCCGACGACAGTGGCGAGTGGTTGCAGCGCACCGGTCGTTTCGAGCGCCTTGCCCACCATCATCAGGACGCAGATAGTGATGAGGGCCTCGTTGCCGAAGCCGGCGAAAAAGTCGACCGGCCCGAGCGCGATACCGTCCCTCTCGTAGGGAAACAGCTGGAAGCCCGCAACGAGGAGGATCAGGATGGTGAGTGACGAGGATTCGAGCGGGATCCTGTCGCGCGTAAACAGGAACAGCGCAACGACGGTGAGTATCAGTACTGCGAATCCGTGGGCGTCTGGAGTCATCGACCGCACGGTATCTCAGTTCAACATCCCTCTGCAATCTGGTGTCGCGACTCCCTTTGTTGTAGCGCAGCACTCGCCCGGCAATGGAACTCCCTGAATTGGTTCACGGTCCATCGGCCCAGGTCCGGTGCGCCGGACAGCATGCACGCGTCCGCGTAGCGCAGCACGGGCAGCAGGTCAGCGTAACGAAAATCGGCTGGCTCCCCGGCCGGGAATACGCCCCACGGGGACATGGCCAGCAGGTTGCGGTGCCTCACGCCGGCCGTCGCCAGCATTTCTGTCCAGCGCTGATGCCAGGCGTCACGTACCGACCCGCTCGGCAGGAAGCGGCACGGATCGGTCCGCTCGAGCGCAGGCACATGGGCCGTCTGCCGGGCGAGGATCCGAGACTGGTCGCGCACCGCCTTTTGTACCCCGCGCATGACCCGGTCGAGAAACTCGAGTGTCGAGAAGGCCGAGGGATCGAGGCCCGCTGCGACAACCAGGTCGCCGATGCCGTGCACCGCAATGGCAAGCCGGCGGTTCAGCCAGGCGTCGTCGCGCATCGCAGGCGTCAACCAGGTCGTGGAATCGTGCAGCTGTTCGCCCCGGCTCACGCAGCGGCGCAGCGCCTGTTCCAGCGACGCCATGCACAGCGCGCCGCCGCTGCAGAAGCTGGCCAGGTCCACGCGCAGCTGCACCCATGCCGAGCCTGCCGGAACCTCGATGTGCGCCCGCGGCAGTATGGCCGTCGCCGGCTCGCTGCGCAGCAACGAACTCGACGCGCGCACCGGCGCCGCATAGGCGACCTGCAGCCTGGCGCCCGGCGATCCGCGCCAGAGTTCGTGCCAGAACCCGCCGCGAGCCGGCGCGCAGCCGCCGGGCCCGCGCAACCGCCCCTCACCGGCGACCATGTGCACGAAGCCGGCGCCCATCTTGTCCCCGCGCACGCCCGCCGCCTCCGCAGGATTGACGGACGGGTGGTCGATCAGGATCTCGACGCGCTCCGGGGCAGCCCCGGCGTCCGCGGCGGCCTGGGCGAGAACCTCGCAGGCCGCAGCCAGCGATGCGATGGCACGCGACTTCCCGGGCTCGGCGCGTACGGTGACGCTCAGCCCGAGCCCGTTCACCAGGATATCGAAGGCCTGCTGACGCGCCTGCTCGGCGACGCCCGAGGAACGGGCGATCGCCGCCGCGTCGAGGAGCTTGCAGACGCCGCCGGGCTCACAGGATCCGATGCGCGCCGGCTCGTCAGACGAAAAGCCGTCGCCGGAGATTGCGTGAGTTGCGTGACGGCTGCCTGTGACCATGCGCCCATTGTCGGTGCAGGCCGTCCCCGGCGACTGCTGTCGTATCTGGGCAGCCTCGCGAGATTCTGCTAACTTTTGCTCACTCGCTTCAATGGCGACGGCACGAGACGAGGTCTCGGCCGCGACAGAAGCACTGAACCGGACTCCAAGACCATGCCTACCGGTCTCCATAAGACCCTGCGTCGCCAGGACATCATGTTCGAGGACAAGGACCAGGCCCTGCGTGACGATGTGCGCACGCTCGGCGCAATGGTCGGGGACCTTATCCGGGAACAGGGTGGTGAAGAACTCTTCGAGTTCGTCGAAAACGCGCGCCAGCGCTCCATTCGGCGGCGGGAGGAGAACGAGAAACCCGGCGAGGAACTTGCCGAGCTCGTGGACAACCTGGAGCCCGAGCAGGCGCTGCAGGTCGTACGCAGTTTCTCGACCTATTTCCAGATGGTCAACACGGCGGAAAAGGTGCACAGGATTCGTCGTCGCCGCGAGTACCTGCGCGACGTCAATCAGTACCAACCGGGCGGTTTCGAGGACACGCTCGTCAAGCTGAAGGCTTCAGGCATGGAGCTGGACGACCTCCAGGACCTCATCGACTCCCTGCGCATCGAGCCGGTATTTACCGCGCACCCGACCGAGCCGACACGGCGCACGATCCTGCGCAAGGAACAGCAGATCGTGAGGCGGCTCGTCGAACTGCTGAACCCGACCATGACGGCCCAGGAGCAGTCCGTAGCGCTCGAGAATATCCGGCTGCTGATGACGACGGGCTGGCAGACGGACGAACACCCGTCGGAACAGATGACCGTGGCCGACGAGCTCGAGCACGTCCTGTTCTTCATGACCGACGTGCTGTACCGCTCCGTACCACCGTATTACGAAGACATCGAGTATGCGTTGGTCCGAATTTACGGCGAAGAGGCGCGCAAACTCGACATACCGGTCATCGTCCATTTTGCGTCCTGGGTCGGCGGCGACATGGACGGCAACCCGAACGTCAACGCAAAGACCATACGCGCGACGCTGGCGCGGCAGCGCGCGCTGATCCTCGACCTCTATTACAACGAGTGCTCGACCCTGTCTGCCAAACTCAGCCAGGCTAAAGCACGGATCAGTTTCAGCGAGCGGATGCTCGCGCGGATCGACGAGTACCGCGGCATCTTCCAGAACGCTTTCCACGCCGTCCCGGCCCGGCATCGGGACATGCCTTACCGCGTGTTCCTGCGCCTCATCCAGCAGCGGCTGCAGTCGACCTTTGATGATGACGTCTTTCCCTACGAAAAAGTGTCGCAGTTCCGTGCCGACATTCAGCTGATCGCGGACAGCCTCCAGGCCAACAAGGGCGCGCATGCGGGACTGTTCAGCGTGCGGCGCCTGCTGCGCAGGATCGACACGTTCGGCTTCCACCTGATCACGCTGGACATTCGCCAGGACGCGCGAGTCCATCGTGAGGTTATCGGCGAATGCCTGCGCGAAGACGAGTGGGGCGACTGGCCCGCCGAGAAGCGCGCCAAACGCATAGCGATTGCGATCCGCAACCGCGAGGCTCCTCCCGACACGCTGGGAACCAAAGCGCGCAAGACGATTGCCGTTTTCCAGGCCATCGCGTTCTGCCGCCGCAAGTACGGTCCGGAGGCCATCGGTCCGTTCATCGTCAGCATGACCCAGGGCTCCGATGACATCCTGTCGGTGCTGTTGCTCGCGCTCTGGGGCGAGCTCCATAATCGCCGGCACGAGATCCCGCTCGACGTCGCACCGCTGCTGGAGACCGTCGACGACCTGAACCGCGGTCCCGAGATCCTGCGATCGCTGCTGTCCATCGAGCTGTACCGCGAGCATCTCGACAGGCGCAAGAACCGCCAGACGGTCATGATCGGCTATTCCGACAGCAACAAGGACGGCGGGCTGGCCTCGGCACGCTGGGCGCTGCAGAACGCACAGGTCACGCTGGTCGAGGCCGTCGAGTCGCAGGGCGTCGAGCTGACCCTGTTCCACGGGCGCGGCGGCACGATCAGCCGCGGCGGCAGCAAGACCCATGTCGCGGTTCTCGGTGCCCCGCCGGGAACCGTCAACGGCCGCCTGCGCGTGACCGAGCAGGGCGAGATCATCAACGAGAAATACGGCCTGCGCGGCATCGCACTACGTACCCTCGAACAGGTCACGGGCTCCGTCGCGCTCGCGACGGCGATGCCGCATCACCGCGGCAACGACGAACCGGAATGGCACGACATGATGGACATCATCGCCGAGGAGAGCCGCCGCGCGTATCGCAAGCTGGTCTACGAAACGCCGGGTTTCTACGAGTACTTCCGGCAAGCCACGCCGATCGACCTGATCGAGCGCATGCGTATCGGCTCCCGACCGTCGTCACGGCGCTCGCGGTCCGGCATCGAGGACCTGCGCGCCATTCCCTGGGTGTTCTCGTGGACCCAGTCACGCTGCATGCTACCCGGCTGGTACGGAATTGGCTCCGGAATCAGGAAGGCTGCCGAGCAGTTCGACGGCGGCGAGTTTCGCGAGATGTTTACCGAGTGGTATTTCATGCGTGCCCTCACGGCCGATGCCGAAATGGTGCTCGCCAAGTCCGACCTCGGCATCAGCAAGCTGTATTCGAAGCTGGCCGGCGACCTGCACGAGGAGTTCTTCCCGATCATCGAGGCAGAATACGAGCTGACGCGCGAACTTATCCTCGACTTCACCGGTCGCGAGCACCTGCTCGAAGGCGACGCATTCCTGCAGCGCGCCATCATGTTGCGCAACCCCTACGTCGACCCGATGAGCCTGATGCAGGTCGACCTGCTCGCGCGCTGGCGCGCATCCGGCCACACGGACGACGAGCTGTTCAACGCGCTGCTCGCCAGCGTGAACGGCATCGCGCAGGGACTGCAGAATACGGGCTAAGATACCTTCATGATCGAGCGTCGACCCAAGAGAGCGGCGACTGCGGCAATCCTCTTCGTAGTCTGGGGCGCCTGCGTGGGCGCGGCCAGCGCCGAGACGCGCTTCACGCGCGTCGATGTCGCCGATAACGGCCAGGCGCGCGCCCTGCAGCTCGGCATCCTGACCTATACCGGCGACGGCGTGAGCGTCGACCTCGTCAGCGCCATCCATATCGGCGACGCGGCCTACTACGCCGAACTGAACGACCGGTTCCGGGTCTACGACGCCCTGCTCTACGAGCTCGTCGCGCCACAGGGCATCGACATCAACGCGCAGGTCGCCAGGCGCAAGGGGCTGTTATCCAGGGCCCAGGTCGCGCTGACCAAGGCGCTGGACCTGAGCTTCCAGCTCGACGAGATCGATTACGGCCAGCCCAACTTCGTGCACGCAGACCTGACGCCGTCCGAATTCCGGCAGAGCATGGTGGACCGGGACGAGTCCCTGTATGTGTATTTCTGGCGTATCTTCTTCGCCTCGGTCAACGAGTACGCCAGGGACCCGCTGGGCCTCAACGACTGGCAGGTGCTGGCAGGGATGGTGACTTCTGGCGAGGACAACACCCTCAAGACGATGATGGCCTGGGAGATGACCAACCTCGATGCCGTGCAGGACATCTTCGGCGAAGACTCCGACTCGGCCATCGTCGGCGCGCGCAACGAGAAAGCCATCGCGGTGCTGCGCAGCCGGATGGATGCCGGCGACCGGCGAATCGGCATCTTCTACGGCGTCGCCCACATGCCCGACCTCGAGGAGCGCCTGCTCGGCGAGGTGGGCCTGACCTACGAGAAGATCACGTGGGTCGATGCGTGGCGGCTGGGCGGGGACTAGCAGGCTGATCGCGGCCATGGGCCGCTCCTGCAAATCCTGATAAGCCAAGTCGCGGCCATGGGCCGCTCCTACAGGTCGATGAAGCTGGCGAACGCGTCGAGCGGCTTGCGGCTGATGTCCGGCACGCGGGCATCCCCGGCCGGGTAACCCACTACCAGCAACAGGAACGGCCGTTCGCTCTTCGGGCGGCCGAGAATCCCGTTGAGGAATTTCATCGGGCTCGGCGTGTGGGTCAGGGTCGCCAGCCCGGCGTGGTGCAGCGCGGTGATCAGTATGCCCGTCGCGATGCCCGTGGACTCGGTCGGGTAATAGTGCTTCACCTTGCGGCCATCGGGCAGTTCGCCGTACTTCTGCAGGAACACGGCGATGAGATAGGGCGCGGTCTCGAGGAACGGCTTGTCCGCGTCCGTGCCCAGCGGCGCGAGCGCCTCGAGCCACTCGGCCGAGGCCCGATGCTCGTAAAACTCGCGCTCCTCCGCCTCCGCCGCCTCGCGGATCCTGCGCTTGGTCTTCGCACCGCTGACAACCGCAAAATGCCAGGGCTGCAGGTTGGCGCCGCTCGGCGCGGTGGCAGCTGACCTGAGCGCGGTTTCTATGAGGTCGCGCGGCACCGGCCGGTCCGAGAAATCCCGGACCGTCCGCCGCCGGTTCACCTCGGCATAGAAATCCTGCAGCCGCTGGCGCATGACCTCCACGGGGTACTCATCGTAGCCGGCCAGTGGAATCGTCGGATAATCGCCCATCGTGCTCACTCGACCTTGCTCAGCACCGTGAACAGCTGCGTCTCGTTCTCGGAAACGGCCTTGCCCCTGACCGAGATGCCGGCCTCGTGGACCGACTCGGGGTCACCCGTGACCAGCGGGTGCCAGGGCGGCAGATCCTCTCCATTCGCGAGCCGCCGGTACGCGCAGCTCGCCGGCAGCCATTTGAAGTCCTCGGGCCGGTCCGCCGAGAGCATCAGGCACTCCGCGACCTCGGCTGCGCGATGGGCGTAGTCCGTACACCGGCAGCGCTCGAGGTCCAGGAGCCTGCAGGCGACATCCGTGTAGAAGCACTCGCCCGTGTCCTCGTCCTCGACCTTGTGCATGCAGCAAAGGGCGCAGCCGTCGCACAGCGCTTCCCATTCCTCGCGCGACATCTCGGCCAGCGATTTGCGTTTCCAATATTGATCCTTCATCGTCACGCTCTTTGTGACAGAGACGAGCGCAAATCGCAATGAAAGCCGTCTTCCTCGACTACGCCACGATGGGGCCCGGGCTGGACCTCACGCCGCTCGCGCGCTTGTTCGAAGAGTTCGACGTTCACGAGCAGACGGCGGACGACGAGGTCGGCGACAGGATCCGGGATGCCGAGTTCATCTTCACCAACAAGTTCCGGATGGTACCGGCGGTCCTGGAGCATGCCGGCAAACTGCGCCTGATCGGCCTGACCGCTACCGGCACCGACAACGTCGACCTGGATGAGGCGCGCAAGCGCGGTATCGCCGTGTGCAACATCCGCGCGTACTGCACCGAATCGGTCGTCGAGCACGTGTTCGGCGTCATGCTCATGCTCGCGCACAGCCTCGGCCCGTATGCCGCAGCGGTGCGTGCCGGCGAATGGCAGCGAGCACAGGATTTTTGCATGCTGAGCCACCCCGTCCCCGGCCTGGCAGGCAAGACGCTCGGCATCGTCGGTTACGGAGAGCTCGGACGCGGCGTCGAGCGACTGGGACGCGCGTTCGGCATGCACACCCTGATCTCGGCACGGCCCGGTTCGGCCGAGATCCCGGATGGCCGCATAGCGTTCGACGAGGTGCTGGCCCGCGCCGATGTTGTCACGCTGCATTGCCCACTCACCGAAGAAACGAGGGGTCTCATGGGCGCCGGGGAATTCAGCCGGATGCGGGCCGGCGCGTTCCTGATCAACACCGCGCGCGGCGCCCTCGTCGACTCCGGGGCGCTCGTCGCGGCGCTCACGGGTGGCGACATCGCCGGGGCCGCCATCGACGTGCTCGCGAAGGAACCCCCGGTCGACGGGGACCCGCTGCTGGACTACCGGGGCGCCAACCTGATCGTGACGCCGCACATCGCCTGGGCAACCGATTCTGCGCGGCAGAACGCGATCGACGAACTCGCGGGCAACGTCGAGGCATTTCTTGCGGGTGAACGGCGTAACCGGGTGGACTAGGTGCCGATGACCTGTCGTGCCCACTGCACGACGCTGCGCACGCGCGGCGAGCCGAGATCGTAGGCCTCGTCAAAGCTCACCCAGCGCCACTCGTGATGCTCGGGCTGGCCCGTTTCCGGCGACGGTCCCATAACCACGTGGCCCTGGCGCGTCTGGCCGAGGTAGTAACGCGCGGTCTTGCCGCGGCTGTAAGGGCCGGTCTCGGTGTACCGGTCGCCCCACTCAAACTCGACGTCATCGATGCCGGTTTCCTCGCGCACTTCGCGGATCGCGGCGTCCATCGGCGTCTCGCCGTCTTCGCGGAGCCCCTTCGGAAAATCCCAGTTGTGATACGCGCGCAGCAGCAGCGTCATCCAGCCGGCCCCCGTTTGCCGCGCGAGCACGATGCCGCAGGACAGGAGTTCGTCGCTCATCCGGCCGCTCGCAGCACGTCGACCGGCGGGGCATTGATCGCACCGCGCGCAGCAAGGAAGCCGCTCGTGCACACGACGATCACGCCAGCCGCCAGGCCCACGATCCAGAGTAACGGGTTGAACGTGTACGGCAGCTCGAACAGCTGTACCGCGATAATCGCCGCGAGCGCCGACGCGCCGGCCGATGCGAGCACGCCTGCGGCGACGCCGAGCGCTGCGAATTCGGCCATGACGCCGGAGAACACCGTCACCTTGCGGGCGCCCAGCGCCCGGAGCATCGCGCTCTCGAAGCGGCGCTCGTCGATCGTGGACTGTACGGCGGCAAATAGCACGGCGATGCCGGCGGCCAGCGTGAATATGAAGACGGCCTGCACGGCAAGCGTCGCTTTCTCGATAATGCCGCGCACCTGCTCCAGGATTGCGTCGAGGTCGATGACCGAAATACTTGGATGCGTGCGCACGAGCCGGACCAGGACCGACTGTTGCTCTTCTTCGATGCGCAGGCTCGCGATGTAAGTCGTGGGCATGCCGTCCAGCGCGCCTGGCGAGAGCATCAGGAAGAAGTTCGGCTGGAACGAATCCCAGTTGACCTGGCGAACGCTGGCGATCGTCATTTCGACCTCGCGCCCTGCTACCTCGTAGGTCAGCCGGTCGCCAATGCCCAGCCCGGTTTCCATGGCCACCTCTTCCTCGATCGACGCGAGCGGCGGTCCGGAATAGTCCTCGGGCCACCATTCTCCCTCGAGGATTTCGTTGCTCGAGGAAAGCCTGCCGGCGAAGGAAAGATTCGCCTCCCGGTTGACGAACCAGGCGCCGTCCGGCGTCGGGTGCTCGCGATCCTTCACCGACCCACCATTGATCGCCGTCATCCGGGCACGCACGAGCGGCACGAAATCCGGCGGCTCGATAGCGGCGTCGGCGAAGATCCCCGCAACGGATTCCCGTTCATGCGGCTGGATGTTGATCATGAAGTGGTTCGGCGCGTCGTCCTCGAGCGTGGCGCGCCAGCCTTCCAGCAGGTCCGTGCGCACGATGGTCAGGAGCAGCAGGACCGTCAGGCCGAGGCCGAAGGCGACGACCTGTACCGCGCTGGCGCGGCCGCGGCGGGCAACGTTGGCGAGACCGTAACGCCAGGCCACGCCCACGCCGGAGCGATACCGGCCCATCACGGCCACCAGCCCGCGGCCGACGAGATAGAGGAGCGCGGCGATCACGACGATGCCGCCGAGCAGGATGGCGAGCATTGTCGCATCGCCAACGGATCGGCACAGCAGCGCCGCCACCGCGGCCAGCGAGACCCCCACCACCAGCACGCGCGACGGCGCGGGAGGCATGACATCGTGGCGTAGCACTCGCAGCGGCGGGGTGTTGCGAAGCTGTATCAGCGAGGGCAGCGCGAAGCCGACCAGCAGGACGAGGGCGCTGCCGCCTGCGAGCACGACCGGCATCATGCCGACATCCGGCAGGTCGCTCGCAATCAGGTCGGCCAGCATCAGCGCCAGCCCCTCTTCGGCGACATACCCTATGACGCTACCGATCACGACACCCAGCAATCCCAGCAGAACCAGCTGGACGATGGAGACCGTTATCACGAACCGCTGTGTCGCGCCGAGGCTCTTCATGAGCGCCACCGTATCCATACGCCGCAGGGCAAATCGCCGCGCCGACATCGCAATTGCGACGGCGCTGAGCAGCACGCTGATGACCGCTGTCAGGGACAGGAAGCGCTGGGCTCGGTCCGCCGCGCTGTATGCCCGTTCGCTGCTCTCCTCCCGATTCGAGGCGCGCACCGAGTCCGGCAGCTCGTTCTGCATGGCCGCGTTGAACTCGGCGACCGCATCATCCGCACCCGCCACCAGCAGCGCGTAGCGGACGCGGCTCCCCTCCGAGATCAAGCCGGTCGCCGGGATGTCCGCGATGTTGACCAGTATCGACGGCGCCAGCGACGCGAAACCGATCGACTGGTCCGGTCGATAGGTCAGCACGGCCGTGATCAGCAGCTCGGAGTCACCGACCAGCAGGCGGTCGCCGATGTCCGCATCGACGCGCGCGAGCAATGCCCCGTCCGCCCAGATCTCGCCGCGCCCCGGAATCCCGGCCACCTCCCGCTGCTCGCCGAACAGCTCGTCGGCGACCCGGACCGCGCCGCGGAGTGGATAGCTGTCGCTCACGGCCTTGACGGTCGTCAGCGCACTGTCTTCCCCGTGGAACACGACGCTCGGGAATGACAGGGTCGCGGCCGTCCGCAGCCCCTGCTCGGCGGCCCGCTGCCGCCATTCGTCGGGAATCGGCTCCTGCGAGCGCAGCCGCAGGTCTGCCGCGAGGACTTCGTTGGCCTGACGCGCCACCGCCTTGCCGATGCGGTCGGTCAGGAAACCAACCGCCGTCAGCGCACCGACGGCGAGGGCCACGGCTGCCAGCAGGACGAGCACTTCGCCGGAGCGTATCTCACGGCCGAAGCTGCGCAGCGCAAACAGGATCGCCTTCACGCGGGCCCCCGCCTGTCTGACACCAGCTCGCCGGCCGCGAGGCTGAGGACGCGGTCGCAGCGCTCGGCAAGTTTCAGGTCGTGCGTGACGAGCACGAGCGTCGTCGAGGAATTGCGATTGAGCTCGAACATGAGCTGCATAATCTTGCCGCCCGTGCCGCTATCCAGGTTGCCGGTCGGCTCGTCAGCGAACAGCACGGCCGGCTGCGCGGCGAAGGCCCTGGCGATCGCGACACGCTGCTTCTCGCCGCCCGAGAGTTGCGACGGGTAGTGGCTCCAGCGATCGCCGAGGCCGACCTCGTCGATGATGTCGAGTGACGTCTGCCGGGCCGCCGCCACGCCGGCGAGTTCGAGCGGCAGCATGACGTTCTCCAGCGCATTGAGTGACGGCACGAGATGAAACGACTGAAAAACGAACCCGACGCTGTCGGCACGAACGCGCGCGCGGCCGTCTTCGTCGAGTTCTGACAGGTTGCTGCCGTTCAACACTACGTGCCCGCTGGTGGGCAGGTCGAGGCCCGCCAGCAAAGCGAGCAAGGTGGATTTGCCTGCGCCGGAAGGACCCACGACGGCGACCGATTCGCCCGCGTCGATCGTGAAACTGACGCCGGAGAGAATGGTCAGAGTACCCTCGGGACTGCTAACCTGTTTGCTGATGCCGTGAGCGCTCAATACCTCGGCGCCATCGATCGATTTATTTGCCATGCGAAAAATTCTTGTCCTTCTTGTTGTCCTGGTGTCCGGCGGCGTCGGCGCGTCGGAACCGCCGACGATTCTGATCTTCGGTGACAGCCTCAGCGCCGGTTACGGTATTGAGGTTGACCAATCCTGGGTCACTTTGTTGCAGGCCCGTCTAGGAGAGCAAGGGTACGAACATCGTGTTGTCAACGCCAGCATCAGCGGCGAAACCAGTGAAGGCGTGGCGGCGCGCATCGATGCGGCTCTCGAAACCTTCTCTCCTGCGCTCGTCATTCTCGAGCTGGGCGGCAACGACGGTCTGCGCGGCTTCCCGCCCGGCCGGATGCGCGCCAACCTCGACACCGTCATCACGAAGAGCGCGGTGTCAGGCGCCGACGTCGTGATGCTCGGCATCCGTATCCCACCGAACTACGGGCAGCGTTACACCGAGGCCTTCGAGAACGTATTTCGGGAGCTGGCCGACGAGCACGGGATCCCCTGGATCGAGTTCTTCCTCGAGGGCGTGGCGCTTGATGCCGAGCTGATGCAGGCGGACGGAATTCATCCAAATGCTGCGGCCCAGCCGATTCTGCTGGATAATGCTTGGCCCATCATCGAGCAGACGCTGGCCAACGAGGGCGCGAACTAGTGGAACGACCCTGGCTGAAATCTTACCCGGACGGGATTCCCGCCCAACTCCCCGAGGCGCCGTACCGTTCCGTGCGAGACCTCTTCGAACAGGCATTCGATGCCTGGCCGGACCGCCCGGCATACACCAACATGGGAACGACGCTGCGCTATGGCGACCTCGACGAGCTGTCGATGCAATTCGCAGGTTACCTGCAGCACGAGCTCGGGCTTACCCGCGGCGAGCGCGTCGCCATCATGTTGCCGAACGTGCTGCAGTACCCGGTTGCGCTGTGCGGAGCGTTTCGCGCCGGCCTCGTCGTCGTCAACGTCAACCCGCTGTACACCGCCCGGGAGCTCAAGCATCAGCTCAATGACTCCGGCGCCCGGTGCATCATCATCCTGGACAATTTCGCGCACACGCTGCAAGAGGTCATTGCCGATACCGGCGTAGAACACGTCGTTACGACGGGAATTGGCGACCTGCTCAAGGCCCCGATGGGCTGGCTCACCAATTTCCTGCTGCGCCACGTCAAACGCTCGGTGCCGGCCTATTCTTTGCCCGGCGCGGTCAGGCTGAAGGCGGCGCTGCGGGCCGGCGCGGGCAAGGGGCTGAATCACGTCGAGCTGGGCTTCGCCGACATCGCGTTCCTGCAGTACACGGGCGGCACAACGGGCGTTTCCAAGGGCGCCATGCTCAGCCATCGCAACATGGTGCGCAACGTGCAGCAGACCGTGATCTGGCAGGACGACGCGTATGACGGTCTCGATCAGATCGTCGCGATCACCGCGCTGCCGCTCTATCACATCTTCTGCCTCGAGGGTAACTGCCTCTCGATCATGTCCCAGGGCGGCGAAAACGTGCTGATTACCAACCCGCGCGACACGAAGGCCTTCGTCGCGGAACTCGGGCGGCACGCGTTCAGCCTGTTCACCGGGGTCAACACGATGTTTGCCTCGCTGCTGAATCCCCCCGGCTTCGGTGACCTCGACTTCAGCTCGATGCGCGTCTGCATCGGCGGCGGCATGGCCGTGCAGCCGGCGATCGCCAGCGAGTGGAAGAAAGTCACGGGCAGCACGATATTGCAGGGCTACGGACTGACGGAAACCTCCCCGGTCGCGATCGTTAACGCGATCGACAGCGAATTCACCGGATCGATCGGCCTCCCGGTGCCGTCCACGGACGTCATGATCACCGACGACGACGGCAACCCGCTGTCATTGAACGAGATCGGCGAGATCTGCATCAAGGGACCACAGGTCATGGAGGGTTACTGGCAGCGCCCGCAGGAGACGGCGAACGTCATGTTGCCGGGCGGCTGGCTGAAGACCGGCGACATCGGCCGCATGGACGAGGACGGCTATGTCTTCATCGAGGATCGCAAGAAGGACATGATCCTCGTTTCGGGTTTCAACGTTTACCCCAACGAAATCGAGAACGTCGTCGTCGAGATGGACGGCATTCTCGAGGCGGCGGCGATCGGTATCCCGGACGAGCGATCCGGGGAAGCCGTCAAGATATTCGCCGTGCGCTCCGATCCGGCCGTCACCGAGCAGGAGGTCATCGACTATTGCCGCGAGAACCTGACCAACTACAAGCGGCCGAGAGCCGTCGAGTTCCGGGACGACCTGCCGAAGACCAACGTCGGCAAAATATTGCGGCGCGAACTGCGCGACGACCAGGACAGCTGATGCGCAAACTGGTGTTCGCGGCCGGCTTCATGCTCATCGGCTTCACGGCCGGCATCGCCGCCATCTCGCCGCTCGACCCCTTGACCGCCGCGCCCCATATCTACGAACTGGCCTTCGAGAACGACAAGGTCAGGGTGCTGAAAAAGACTATCCGCAATGGCGAAACGCCGCCGCTGATAGCGCAGCCGGACCGCGTCGTCGTCTATCTCAATCCCTGTGCCTGGATGGTCGACGACGAGAGCGGCAGGCACATGGAATCCTTCAGGTTCGGCACGCCGGTGTGGGCGCCGGCGGCCACGCACGGCGGCGACACCTCCAATGTCGTCCAGGAATGCCAGGTCATCGAGGTCGAGCTGAAGTAACGCCTCGCCGCTAGTCGGCGTGATACTGCGGGCTCAGCTCGTGCACGGCATCCACCAGCACGCCGAGGCGTTCGGGGTCGATGTCCGGCGTGATGCCGTGACCGAGATTGAACACGTGCCCGGGGCCCTGACCGTAGCTCGCCAGCACCTCCGCGACGCCCTGGCGGATGGCCTCGGGTGACTCCCTGAGGGTTGCCGGGTCGAGATTGCCCTGCAGCGCCACCTTGTCCTGCACGTATTCCCGCGCCTGCGCGAGATCCGTCGTCCAGTCCACGCCCAGCGCGTCGCAGCCGGTGTCGGCCATGTCGGCCAGCAGCGGCCCCGCACCCTTGGTGAACAGGATGACCGGTACGCGCCTCCCGTCGGCTTCACGCGTCAGGCCGTCGACGATCGCCTGCATGGGCGCCAGCGAGAAGCGCCGGTAGTCATCGGGCGGCAAGGCCGCGCCCCAGGTGTCGAACACCATGATCGCCTGGGCGCCGGCTTCGACCTGGGCATTCAGGTAATCCGTCGTCGTCGTCGTCACCTTGTCCAGCAACAGCAACAGCGCCTCCGGGTCTTCGGCCGCGAGGCCCTTGATGGTCGGGAACTCGCGGCTGGAGCCGCCCTCGACCATGTAGGTGCCGACCGTGAAGGGACTGCCGGCGAAACCGATCAGGGGCACCCGGCCATCCAGCTCCCGCCGGATCGTGCGCACCGCGTCGAAAACGTAACCGAGCTCGCTGTCCACGTCCGGCACCGGCAGCTTGCGGATGTCCGCCGCGGTCCGAACAGGCCGCTCGAACTTCGGCCCCTCGCCGGTCTGAAAGTGCAGCCCCAGGCCCATCGCATCGGGCACGGTCAGGATATCCGAGAACAGGATCGCGGCGTCGAGCCTGTAGCGCCTGAGCGGCTGCATCGTGACCTCGCAGGCCAGCTCGGGATTGCGGCACAGGCTCATGAAGTCGCCGGCCTGGGCCCGTGTCTCCCGGTACTCGGGAAGGTAGCGCCCGGCCTGGCGCATGATCCAGAGCGGCGTGCGCTCCGTCGGCTGGCGGAGCAGTGCGCGCAACAGGAGGTCGTTCTGCAATTCACCCATCAGGCACCCACCTTTGCGGCGATGGTCGCCTGGATGGCCTCGGCGGCGGCGCGCGGGCTGTCGGCGCCCCGAATCGGGCGGCCCACGACGATGTAGTCCGCGCCGTTTTCGAACGCGGTCTCTACCGTGACGACCCGCTTCTGGTCGCCGGCAGGCTTGTTGTCGACCGGCCTGATCCCGGGCGTAACCACGAGCAGCTTTTCGTCGACGTGCTCGCGCAGGCGCGGCACCTCGAGACCGGACGAGATCACCCCGTCGCAGCCTGCCTCCAGCGCCCTGCGCGCCCGCGACAGCACGAGCTCACCGACATCGCAATCGAAACCGAGGTCATCGAGGTCGCCCCTGTCGAGGCTGGTGAGCACCGTGACGCCGAGTACCTTGAGCGTGTCGCCCTTGTTTTCGGCGGCCGCCTCCATGATCGACTGGTTGCCGTGAACCGTGACGAAGCTCGCGCCCCGATCCTTGAGCTGCCGGACCGCCGACCCGACCGTCGCCGGGATGTCGAAGAACTTCAGGTCACAGAAGACTTTCTTGTCTCTCTCGAGCAGCCAGTCCAGCAGCTCGAAGTAACCACCGCTCATCATGAGCTCGAGCCCGATCTTGTAGAAGACGACGGCCTCGCCCAGCTCGCCGGCGAGCTTGCGCGCGCTGTCGCAGTCCGGCACGTCCATCGCGAATATCAACCGCTCGGCGGCAGGTATGTTCTTGTGTTTCACTGGAGGCATCTCTCAAGGCAGAGCCGTTCTGGCGCGGCCGCATTCTAACAGAGCTCAGTCCACGATTTGCCCGAATCGCTTTTCGTGCTCGGCAATCGCGTAGCGGTCCGTCATGCCCGCGATGTAGTCTGCGACGACTCGGGCTCGCGCCTGCTCGTCGCCCTTCCCGGCGCGATCGGCGAACTCCGCCGGCATCTCATCGATGTCCTGGAAATAAAGATCGAACAGCTCGCGCACGATGCGCTGCGCCCGCGCGGTCATCGCCAGTTTCTTCTCGTGCCGGTAGAGATGTCGGCTCAGGAAGCGCTTGAGCGACAGGTGTTCTTCGTGAACGCCGTCAGACATCGCGACCAGCGGCTTCCCGGCGGCACGCACGTCATCGATCGAATTCACGCCGGCCGCCTCGACGTTGCGCTGCGTCGTCGTGATGAGATCGGTCACGACCTTGCCGATCATGCGGCGAATGATCTCGTAGATCAGGCGCCGGTCCTCGAGATCGGGGTAGGCAGCCTGGACGACGTCGTGCTGGTCGCCGAAAAGCGGCTGCTCGCAGAGCTGCTCGAGAGTCAGCAGGCCGGCGCGGAAGCCGTCGTCGACGTCGTGATTGTTGTAGGCGATCGCGTCGGCAATGTCCGCGATCTGCGCTTCCAGTCCCGGCTGCTCACGCTGCAGGAAACGCTCACCGACGTCGCCAAGCGCGTCGGCATTGCGCCGCGAGCAGTGCTTCAGGATGCCCTCGCGGGTTTCGAACATCAGGTTCAGCCCCGGGAAATCGGCGTACTTGGCCTCGAGCTCATCGACGACGCGCAGCGACTGCAGGTTATGCTCGAAGCCACCGTAAGTCCGCATGCATGCATTGAGCTCGTCCTGGCCGGCATGGCCGAAGGGTGTATGCCCGAGGTC
Source organism: Woeseiaceae bacterium (assembly GCA_041572475.1). Lineage (GTDB taxonomy): Bacteria > Pseudomonadota > Gammaproteobacteria > Steroidobacterales > Woeseiaceae > UBA1847. Next base: position 28,951 of record JBFFSI010000010.1, on the reverse strand, counting down.
GTGCGCGAGGCAGATAGCCTCGGTCAACGGCTCGTCGAGGCGCAGCGCGACCGCTACGGAGCGGCCGATTTGCGACACTTCGAGCGAGTGCGTCAGCCGGGTCCGGTAGAGGTCGCCCTCGTGATTGACGAACACCTGGGTCTTGTACATGAGCCGCCGGAACGCGGTCGAATGGATGATGCGGTCACGGTCGCGCTCGTACTCGCTGCGGAACGCGGGCGCAGGTTCCGCGAAGCGCCGGCCGCGGCTGCGGGTTGCATCGGCAGCGTATGACGCCAGCGCCCTCGTCACGGCTCCGCGGCCTGAAGCACCCGGTAAAGCGCCGCCTCGTCGTAGTCCGCCGTCACGAACGCGTCGCCGAGCTCGCCGAGCAGCACGAATCGCAGCCGTTTGTCCTGGACCTTCTTGTCCATGCCCATGGCCAACCGCAGCGCGTCAGCGCCGGTTTTCGGCGGCTCGACCGGCAAGCCCGCGGCTGCGATGAGCCCCCGCAGCCGCTCGATATCGGCGCCCGGTATGCCGCTGAGCTCGGCGGCCATCAGCATGCCGGCGGCGACAGCCTCGCCGTGCAGCCATTCTCCGTAGCCGAGGCTGGTCTCGATCGCGTGGCCGAAAGTGTGGCCGAAGTTGAGCAGCGCGCGGCGACCCGCCTCGCGCTCGTCCTCGGCGACGACGGCGGCCTTGATTTCGCAGCTGCGCCCGACTGCGTGCGCCAGCGCGGCCGGGTCCTGGCCGAGCAAGTCGGTCATGCTGGCCTCGAGCCACTCGAAGAATGCCTCGTCCGCGATCGCGCCGTGCTTGATGACTTCGGCGAGGCCGGCCCTGAGCTCCCGCTCGGGCAAGGTGCCCAGCGTATCCGTGTCGATCAAAACGACCCGCGGCTGGTGAAATGCGCCAATGAGGTTCTTTCCGCCAGGGTGGTTCACGCCGGTCTTGCCGCCGACCGACGAATCGACTTGTGCGAGCAGCGTTGTCGGCACCTGTATGAACGCGACGCCGCGCATGTAAGCGGCCGCCGCGAAGCCGGCGATATCCCCGACCACGCCGCCACCGAGCGCGATCACGGTGGTGTCGCGATTGGCACCCATCTCGACGAGCTTGTCGAGGATCCGGGCAACCGTGTCGAGCGTCTTGTGCGCCTCGCCGTCGGGCAGGCTGATCGTCTCGACCTGCTTGCCGCCGAGGCATGCCTCGAGCTTGTCGAGGTACAGCGGCGCCACCGTCTCGTTGCTGACCACGAGGCAGTCCTTGCCCGGCACGTACGATGCCAGGTCAAAACCACCGCCGAGCAGCCCGCTCCCGATAACGATGGGATAGCTCCGCTCGCCGAGCTCGACGGTGATGGTGTTGCTGATCATGCGCGTAGAGTATCGCATGTAGCGAGGAAACTGCGTGCCCGGTCGAGCGTCGTGCGGAGCGCAGTGAAGCAGGACGCCCGAGCAAGCGGAGAACGATCCGAGCGAGCCATGGACGGCGAGCGAGGTTAAGCGAGAGCGGGCACGAGTTTCCGCGCTTACAAGCGTTCGAGGATCTCGTTGGCGACCGCCTTGACCTTGCGGCCGTCGGTCTCGACGACGAGGTCCGCCACCTCCCGGTACAACGGATCCCTGATTGCCATCAGGTCTTCGAGCACCTGCCGCGGATTCTCGGTGTCGAGAAGCGGCCGGTCCTTGCCCTTGCGCGTCCTCGCGAGCTGCTGCTCGACCGTCGTGTACAGGTAGATCACGAAGCCCCGCGCGCCGAGGACGTTACGGCTGCCGGGATCGAGTATGGCGCCTCCGCCGGTTGCGAGCACGACGCCGTCCTTTTGCGTCAGGTCGTCGATCGCCGCGGCTTCACGCCGGCGAAACCCTTCCTCGCCTTCTTTCTCGAAAATGAACGGGATATCGACACCGGTGCGCGCCTCGATCTCGTCATCGCTGTCATGAAACTCGAGGTGCAGCAGCCGGGCCAGCTGCCGCCCGACAGCGGATTTGCCGGCGCCCATCGGGCCGACCAGGAACAGGTTTGTCGGTTGACTCATCGTTAACGTATTTGTCGACACTTAAAAGAAAGCCAACCCGAAGGTTGGCTTTCCGTTTGCTGTTGCCGCACCGAGCCTAGTAGATGCTCGAACCTTCCTCCAGGATTCTCGGCGTGACGAAGATCAGCAGCTCCGCCTTGTTGTCGACGCGCTGCCTGCTCTTGAACAGGTTGCCGACCACCGGGATATCACCGAGGAACGGGACTTTTTTGATCGTCTCGCGGCGTTCCGTCTCGTAGATTCCGCCGAGCACCACCGTCTGGCCGTCCGCGACCAGTACCTGGGTTTCTACGGAGCGCGTGTCGATGCTGGGCACCGTGCCGCCGAGACCACCGGTCGAGATGATGTCGCCGACGTTGTCCTTGCTCACCGTCAGATCCATGATGATGTTGTTGTCCGGCGTGATCTGCGGCGTGACCGTCAGCTCCAGCACGGCTTCCTTGAACTGCACCGTCGTGGCGCCCGAAGACGCGGATTGCTGGTACGGAATTTCCACACCCTGCTTGATCGAGGCCTGTTTCTGGTTGGCCGTGATGACCCGTGGCGTCGACACGATCTCGCCGCGTCCCTCTGCCTCCAGGGCGGTCAGCTCCAGGTCGACCAGGTAGTCGGTCTCGAGGATCGCCAGCGCGAACCGACCCGCCGCGTCAGCGATGGGCACGTTGACATTGTAGCGGTTGTTCAGCTGCGGCACTTCGATCGGGTAGATCGAGCCGTTATTGGGGTCGGCCAGGTTGTCGAGTACCGAGCCGATCATCGTATCCGTGCCGCGCCCCGTGCCCGAGATCACCGTAACGCCGTCGGTGCTGTTCTCGTTGTACGCCGTGACGCCGAGGCGCATGCCGAGGTCGCGGCTGAAGTCGTCGTTGACGACGACGATGCGAGACTCGATCAGCACCTGCTTGATCGGGATATCCAGCGTCGTCACCATGCGGCGGATATTTTGCAGCCGTTCCGCGGTGTCGTGCACGAGCAGCGTGTTGGTGCGCTCATCGACCGCGATGCTGCCGCGTTCCGACAACATCGAATTGTCGGCAGCGTCCGCACTGATCAGGGCCGCGAGGTCGCTGGCCTTGGCGTAGTTCACCTGCAGGAACTCGGAGTACATCGGCTCGAGTTCCGCGATTGCCTGCTTGGCCTCGAGGTCTGCCGTCTCGCGTGCCGCGATTTCCTCGGCCGGCGCGACGATGATCACGTTGCCGTTCTGGCGCATGTCCAGGCCCTTGGTCGTCATCACGATGTCGAGAGCCTGGTCCCAGGGAACGTTTCTGAGGCGCAGCGTGACGTTACCCTGCACCGTGTCCGAGACGACGATGTTGCGGCCGGATGTTTCGGCCAACAGCTGCAGCACCGCGCGTGTCTCGATGTCCTGGAAGTTCAGCGTCAGGCGCTGGCCTTCGTACTCCTTGGTCTCCGAGAACAGGGTAGAACCTTGCTCCTGGGTGTCCGGCGCCGGGTTCACCTCGATCGTGAACTCGTTGTCCGACTGGTAAGCGAGCTGCTCGTATTTGCCGTCGGCGGATATCACGATCCGTGCATCCATGTTCGTGCGCAGGGTGTCGACCGTCGTGACCGGCGTTGCGAAGTCCATGACGTCGAGACGGCGCATCAGCTCGGCAGGCAGGCTCGTATCCTTGAATACGGCGACTACACGGCCGCCTTCCTGGCGAATATCGACGGGCGTCGAGGGATCGGTCAGGTTGACGATGACGCGACCGCCGCCATCACGCGTCCGGCGGAAATCGACACTCGTGATTGCCCGGCCTCCAGAGCTGGTATAGGACTGCGACGTTACGGCGCTGGCGAACTGGGTGGTACCAGCATCGTAGTTGTCGCCGTCACCGAGCGTAATCGTGACGGTATTGCCGCTGGCCTCGGTCTCGTAGGCGACCATCATGCCGAGATTGAGCACGACGCGCGTACGGCCGTTGGCCTCGGCCGTCAGAATCGTATCGAGCGGCCCGAGGTTGACGTCGCGGCGACGGGAAGTCAGCCCGAGGGTCGTGTCCGGAAGATCCAGGGCGATTCGTGCCGGATCATCGATCGTGAAAGCCAGCGGTTCCGGCGCCGTCCCGCTCATGATCAGCTTGAGCTCCACCCGCTGCCCGGGAAGGCTCTGTACCTGAATGTCCTGCAGGCGATTGCCTTCCTGCGCGCTTGCGGATGCGCCCGCAAACAACAGGAATGCCACCTGTGCCAATGCGGTCAGCTGGAGCAAAAAGCTACGTGTGACCGACCGTTTCTTGTTGAGCATCATTCGATTTACTCCCAGTTCCATTCAGGCATCAGTCCGACAGACTAATGGCGGCATCCCGTTCGATGTATCCGCCGATCCCGTCCGAAATAATTTCCACAATTTCGATTTCCGATTCTGATATATCCGTGATGCGGCCATCGTTCTGGCCCATGTAGTTACCCGGAACGACCCGGTGAATCAGCCCGTCCGAGGTCTGCACGAGGCCGTAAGTAGTGGTCGCGATGTTTAGCGTGCCGACCATGCGCAGCGTATCGAGCGGGAAGCCCTCCAGGAACTCCCTGCTGCGGTCCGAGTCCGGACGGATCCCACCGCCGGCGCCCGATGTCGCAACTTGCGGCGTATCGGGAACGAACGGCGACCGGACGCCTTCCGCATCGGCTATGTAACTGAACACCTCGTAAGGCGTGATCTCCGGCAACGGCTCGATGCGGCCGCCGGGCCGGGCCTTGACCTCGTTGATGTACTGGTCGAGATCATCGTTGCGGCCACCACAGGCAGCAACGCAGACGGCGGCGACGGCTATGACGATACCGTTCAGCAAGCGATTTCGGATTGCGAGAGCAGCATCCATTACTGCGCCTCCTCGTCCAGGTAGCGATAGGTCTGCGCCGTGACTTCCAGGCTCAGCTCATCGTACGCATCCTGACCTTCGGGTGTGATGTTGATGTTATGCAGCGTGACGATACGCGGCAGCGCGGCGATGCCGCTGACGAATTTCGCGATCTCGTGGTAGCCGCCCGTCAGGCGAATCTTGATCGGTTTCTCGGCATAGAAATCCTTCGGGATTTCAGACTGCGGCTGGAACAACTTCTCCTGCAGCCCCGCGGCCAGCCCCGTCTGGGAGATGTCGACGATCAGGCTGGGAATCTCGGTCTCGCCGGGCAACTGCCTGAGCATGGTGCCGAAGGACTGTTCGATCTGCGCCAGCTGGGCCTTGTAAGCGTCGTAGTTCGCCGCCTTGCGCTGCTTGTTCTCGAAGCTCACGCGCAGGGCCTGCTCGTCATCCTCGGCGCGCTGCAGCTGCGGCGCCTTGTCCTTGACGATCGTAAACCAGACCCCCGCCGCAACGACGAGGACGAACACGATCGCGATTACGGCGGCACGGAAGATGAGTGGCCAGCGTCCGACATCATTAATGTCCAGGCTTTTGAGTTCCTCGACGACGTTCATAACGTCTCCTCCATCTCCATGTCTTCGTCACCCTGGTTCACCTGTCGGAGGTAGACGACGAACTCTGCCTGGCGGGACGCGCCCGACTGCGTCGTTTCGACCTTGTCGACTTCCGGGTCGGACATCCACTCGGACGAATCGATGGCCCGCATCAGAGCGGATACGCGCGTACTCGACTGTGCGATGCCGCGCACCTCGACGCGACTGCCCGTCTGCTTCATGCCGGTCAGGTAGACGCCCTCCGGCAGTTGCCTTGCAACCTCGTCGAAAAGATGGACGACTTCCGGACGGCTCTTCTGAAGCTGTTCGATGATCTCCATGCGGGCGAGCAGGCGTTCCTTCTGCCTCTCCAGCCCGTCGATCTCGGAGATGCTCTTCTCGAGCTCCCTGATCTCGACGGTAAGGCGTTCGTTACGCGCCAGCTGGTTGTCGATCATCTGCGAGTAGACGAACATCGTGGCCATGACGACCAGGACTGCCGAGACGACGCCTCCAGCCAGGGCAACGCCGAAGTCGCGCTGACGTGTCTTGCGTTCTTCCTCGCGCCATGGGAGTAGATTAATACGCGGCATTAGTCGAAGCTCCTCAGTGCGAGACCGCACGCGGTGAGCAGTGCCGTAGCATCCTTGTGCACACCCTGCGATTTGGCTTTGGATGAAATCTTCATCTGCCCGAGCGGATCACCGACCTCTGTCGGGATGCCGACACGGCTCGAGATGACGTCCGCGATGCCCGGAATATTGGCGCAACCGCCGCAAACGAGAATCATGTCGGGCTGCTCGCGACCACCGCCCGAGGCCAGGTAGAACTGCAAGGAGCGGCTGACCTGCTGCGTCATGTCATCGATGAACGGCTCGAGCACCTCCGGCTGGTAGTTGCTCGGCAGGCCACCTTGCTTCTTCGCACGCCCTGCGTCTTCCATCGACAGGCCGTACGTGCGCATGATTTCCTCGGTCAGCTGCTGGCCGCCGAAGTTGAAGTCGCGCGTATAAATGACTTTGAGGTCCTGCAGTACGCTGAAGGTCGTGCTGCTCGCGCCGATATCGACAACGGCGACTGACTGACCGATGCCGCCGTCGGGAATCTGGTGGCTCAGCAGCTGGCAGGCATTCTCCAGCGCGAAGGCTTCGACATCGACGACCTGCGCGGCAAGGCCGGCGGCGTTGACGGCGGCCTGGCGCTGCTCGACGTTGTCCGTGCGAGTAGCAACCAGCAGTACGTCCATGAGCTCAGGGTCCTTCTCGTTCGGACCCACGATCTCGTAGTCGAAACTGACCTCTTCCATAGGAAAGGGGATGTACTGGTCGGCCTGGATTTCGACCTGGCCCTCGAGGTCCCTCTCGGACAAGCTCGACGGCATCTGGATGACCTTGGTAATGGCCGCATCACCGCTGATTGCGACAGCGACATCGGTCGCTTTTGCGCCCGCTCGCTTGACGGCCCGACGAATTGCCTCACCGACGGCCTTGGCATCGACAATCGCCTTTTCACTGACCGAACTCGGTGGTGTTGGCTCCGCCGCATAGGACTCGACGCGATAGCGCTTCCCGCTTTGGGAAAGCTCGATCAGCTTGACCGACGACGTCGTTATGTCGAGGCCCAGCAGCGGCTGAGATTTTTTGCCGAATAACACGTATTTTTCCTTTCCTGTCGGTAAGTTGCGGGCCAAATATAGGCTTGACCTCAGCAAATCGATTTAACTATATATCAACAAAATGTTAAATAAAACGTGACTTTGTTCACGATACGGCGATACGGATGGTAAGCCGGTTGCCAGCCGGTTTCCGTGAACTGGTCGGCGCGATTCGGGCGCGGCCCGAACACATCTGCCACCCAGGTCCCGTTGCCACCTGCGCCCGACTTGCTATCATCTGCCGCTTGCCGCTTGGGAACACGGGCTGTTTGCCCGCGAAATGCCACGTTTTCTCCATCTTGCTGACATATGCACTCTTGTTAATGGCCGCATCCGACAGCGCAGTTCGTTGTCGTTGCTCACGCCTGTAAACAAGTTCGCCAGCGACTATGCAGAAGCCTGACCGGAAGCAGAACAACACGCGTCACAGTTCGCCGCGCCGATGGCTGCGGTGGCTCATACTTGGGACGGGGTTGGCGATTTTCGCTGCCATCGGCGGCATCGCGGGCGTTATCGGCGCCTATTACTTCGTGGAGCCGGGCTTGCCCAAGGCGGAGACGATCCGCGACATACCGCTGCAGATTCCTCTCAGGGTCTATAGCCGTGACGGCCACCTCATCTCCGAGATTGGCGAGCGACGGCGCATCCTCGTTGCCTATGACGACCTGCCCGAGCACGTCGTCAATGCCTTTGTCGCCGCAGAGGACCGCCGGTTCTTCGAGCATCCGGGGGTCGACTACCAGGGCATCGGCCGGGCCTTCATCCGGTTGCTGCAGGCGGGAGAGATCTCGGGCGGCGGCAGCACGCTGACGCAGCAGCTGGCCCGGGACTACTTCCTGACCCGCGAGCAGCTGTTCACGCGCAAGCTGCGCGAGGCGTTCCTCGCCTACAAGATCGAGCAGGAGTTCACGAAGGAACAGATCATGGCGCTGTTCCTCAACAAGATGTTTTTCGGGCAGCGCGCATACGGCGTAGCCGCCGCCGCTCAGGTCTACTTCAACAAGGACCTTGCCGACATCAACATCGCCGAGGCCGCGACGCTGGCCGGCGTGCTGCCGGCGCCCTCGCGTTACAACCCGGTGCGCAGCGTCGCCAATGCGAAGATGCGCCGGGGCTACGTGCTCGATCGCATGCGGGATCTCGACTTCATCAGCGAGCAGGAGTTCGAAGAGGCGATAGCCTATCCGGTCGAATCACGGCTTTACGGCGCCGCTGTCGAGCTCAATGCACCCTACGTGGCCGAGATGGTGCGCCGGGATATGCTGGACCGCTACGGCGAGGCAACCTACTCCGCGGGGTACCAGGTCGTGACCACGCTCGATTCCCGCATGCAGCGTGCGGCGAACTACGCCCTGCGTAACGGTCTGTTGGCGTTCTCCCGGCGGCGCGGTTATCGCGGCCCGATCGAACAGGTGGAGCTGGATGACTCGCTGCTCGCGACGCCCTTCGAGGACTGGCCGGTCGAGATCCGGCAAACGCTCGAGCAATACGCGCCGGGCGGGCTCTCGGTGGTGCTGGTGACCAGCCTCAATGACGACAACAGCGCGACGGGGCTGCTGAGCAACGGCACTTACGTCACGATTCCGTGGAGCGGCATCAGCTGGGCCAGGCCCTTTATCGATCTCGAAACGACCGGACCGGCGCCGGAAGCCGTGACCAACGTGCTGAGCGTCGGCGACGTCGTCTACGTCATGCCAACCGCCAACGGGCAGTGGGCCCTTGCACAAGAGCCCAGAGCCCAGGGCGCGGTCGTGTCGCTGGATCCGTACGACGGCTCCATCAGCAGCCTCTCGGGTGGGTTCGACTTCGCCACGAGCAAGTACAACCGCGCAACCCAGGCCTTTCGCCAGCCGGGCTCATCCTTCAAGCCGTTCATCTACTCCGCAGCCCTGGAGCATGGCAACACGGTCGCCACGGTCATCCTCGACGCGCCGATCGTCATCAGCTCGTCGGAGCTCGAGGCGGTATGGCGGCCGATCAACTACAGCGGCCGCTTCTATGGACCGACACGCCTGCGCGACGCTCTCGTGAGGTCCATGAACCTCGTCTCGGTGAGACTGCTGCTCTTCGAGACCGGGTTCGGGAACGCGATCAACCACATTGCCAGGTTCGGTTTCGGAGACGCGGCGCTGATCCGCAACGGCTCCCTGGCCCTCGGCGGCGGCAACGCGACGCCGCTTGATATGGTGCAGGGCTACTCGGTGTTCGCCAATGGCGGTTTCCGGATCAGCCCTCATGTCATCGACGCGATTTACGGCCCGGACGGTGAGCTCCTCTATCGCGCCGACCCGGCCGTCGTTTGCAACGAATGCGAAGCCGAGCCGGAAAAGGCCCCGGTCATCGAATACGACGAGGAAGGCAACCCGGTCGACCCGTTCCCGCTCGAGCAGATGGCCGACGTGGCGGAGGAATACCGGCCGGACGGAGCCGCCGCACCCGAGCTGTTCGAGAGCATTAATGCGGCACCGCGTGTCATCACGGCGCAAAACGCGTTCCTGATCCAGGACCTGATGCGCGACGTTATACGCCGTGGAACAGGCCGCAGGGCGCTGGTCCTCGGCCGCCGGGACCTGTCCGGCAAGACCGGCACGTCGAACGACCAGCGCGACGCCTGGTTCGGCGGCTTCAACGGCGACATCGCGGCGGTGACCTGGGTGGGCTACGACGAGAGCCTGCCGCTCGGCCCCGGCGAAGAAGGGTCGAGAACGGCGCTGCCCATGTGGATCGATTTCATGCGCATCGCGCTGCGCGACGTGCCCGAGAACCAGATGGCCATGCCCGAGGGCATCGTCTCGGTCCTGATCGACAGGTCGACCGGTTGCCCGGCACGCGCCGGCCAGCCCAATACGATGTTCGAGTATTTCCGCGAGGGTCACGTGCCGAAATGCGACAACGTCGAGGACGTCCCGGACATCTTCAACGACGCCTCGGGCATCGATCCGCAGCTGCCAGAGGAAGCCGGTGAAGAGGTTGATCCCGACGCCGAGGTCGAAGAAGAGTCCCTGTTCTAGCCCGATGCCACGCAAACGACGCACGCAGGACGACCGCACCCGCCAGCTCCTCGCCCAGGAAGCTGCTCGCATCATCGTCGATCACGGCATACGCGATTATCGGCAGGCCAAGATCAAGGCCGCGGAGCGGCTGGGTTTCGACATGCGTGGGGCGCTGCCGGGCAACGCGGAAGTCGAGCGTGCCGTCGGCGAGCACCTGCAGTTGTTCGGCCGCGAGGCGCACAATGACAGGCTCGGGGTGATGCGCCAGGTGGCGTTGTCGGCGATGGATATGCTCGAGCCTTTTTCGCCGCGGCTGGTCGGTCCCGTGCTGCAGGGCACGGCGGACGCACACTCTGCCGTCAACCTCCACGTCTTCGCCGACCACCCGGAAGCCGTCGCAAATATGCTTGCCGACCTGGGCCTCAGTTACCGTCCGTACGAAAGGCGTCTCAAGAGCCGGCGAGACCAGGTGGCGACATATGCCGGTTTCCAGTTCGAGCACGAGCACACGGTCGTCGAAGCGACCGTGTTCCCGGTCGACGGGATTCGCCAGGCGCCGATCTCGCCGATCAACGGCAAGCCGATGCAGCGCGCCGACCGGCGCGCTGTAGCGGCCCTGCTGGACTAGCGCTTGTCGATCTGCACGTACTCGCGCGTCTCGGGCCCGGTATACAGCTGCCGCGGCCGGCTGATGCGGCCGTTCGGATCCGAGATCATCTCGCGCCAGTGGGCGGTCCAGCCGACGGAGCGACCGATCGCAAACATGACCGTGAACATCGACGTCGGGATGCCCAGCGCCTTGTAGATGATGCCGGAGTAGAAGTCGACGTTCGGGTACAGCTTCTTCTCGATGAAGTAGTCATCCTCGAGCGCCACCTTCTCGAGCTCGAGCGCAAGCTCGAACATCGGCGAGTCGTCACGACCGAGCTTCGAGAGCACCTTGTGGCACATCTCCCGAATGATCATCGCCCGCGGGTCGAAGTTCTTGTAAACGCGGTGACCGAAGCCCATCAGCCGGAACGGGTCGTCCTTGTCCTTGGCCTTCGCAACGAATTTCGGAATCTGGCTCTTGTCGCCGATCTCCTCGAGCATCTTCAGTACGGCCTCGTTCGCACCGCCGTGTGCCGGCCCCCACAGGGCCGAGATACCCGCCGCGACAGCCGAATACGGGTTGGCGCCCGAGCTGCCCGCCATGCGCACCGTCGACGTCGAGCAGTTCTGCTCGTGATCGGCGTGCAGGATGAACAGCAGGTCGAGAGCCTCGGCCGCAATCGGGTCGATCTCGTACGGCTCGGCCGGCACCGAGAACAGCATCTGCAAGAGGTTCTCGCTGTAGTTCAGGTGGTTCTGCGGGTACATGAACGGCTGGCCGATATTGAGCTTGTAGGCCGCCGCCGCGATCGTCGGCAGCTTGGCGAGGATGCGGTGCGCGAAGATGTCGCGATGCGCAGGATTACTGGCATCCATCTCGTTGTGGTAGTAAGCCGACATCGAACCGACGACCGCCGACAGCATCGCCATCGGGTGGGCATCGTAGCGGAAGCCCTTGAAGAAGTTCAGCATGCCCTCGTTGAGCATCGTGTGAGTTCGGATCATGTGATCGAACTCCTCGAGCTGGGCCGCCGTCGGCAGCTCGCCGTGCAGCAAGAGGTACGAGACCTCGATGAAGTTCGAGTGTTCTGCGAGCTGCTCTACCGGGTAGCCCCGGTACATGAGTATGCCTTCCTCACCATCGATAAAGGTGATGTCGGACACGCAGCTACCTGTCGAGACATAGCCAGGGTCATAGGTGAACACCCCCATGTCGCGGTAAAGGCGGCCAACGTCGATGACATCCGGCCCCAATGTGCCGGTCCGAACGGGTAACTCCATTTCCAGACCGTCCGGGCCTATTAGCCGATATGCTTCCTTGGTCATCATCTTCCTCACGTCTTTTTCGGTTACTCGCTCGAGCATAGCAAAACCCCGCTAAATCAACGGTTACGCTTCCCGAAATTAGGCTAGCAATTGCCCGGCTGGTCAGGCAATTGGGGAGAACCCCTAGTTCATACCGTACTTGCGACGGAACTTGTCGACGCGACCGCCCGTATCGACGATCTTCTGCTTGCCCGTGTAGAACGGATGACAGGAAGAGCAAACCTCGATCAGGAGGTCTTCGCCGAGGGTAGAACGCGTTGTAAATTCGTTCCCGCAACTACAGGTCACCTTTATTTCCTTGTAGCTGGGGTGAAGATCGGCTTTCATGGCTTGCTCTCCGGTGCTCTTGGGCGTGCGAAAAGGGCGCGTAATATAAACGCAAGCGATCGTTGCCGCAAGCCCCGCCGCCAGCGCCCCGAATTATCCACAGAAGCTGTGGATAAGTCTGTGGAAGAAATTTGAGTGAATCACCTAAGGTGCGGATTTTCAAGCACCATTGCTAATATGACTACTTTGTGTCCATTTTTAAAAAGAGTTTAAAAACAATAAGTTACGTTGACTTCGCGACACGCAAAGTGAATTGAGACGCCTCTCGCACTGAAAAAATAGGCATCCGCGCACTCTTGTGCATAACGGCATGCTACGCCGCCGGCAGGAATTCGGCCTGAAGATTGTTCAAAAATTGAGCACCCAGGGCCGTCGGCCGCCAGGTTCCGGGTTCCGGCTGGCCGATCAGGCCCTTTTCGAGGGCGCCCGCGAGCCGCTCCCTGAGGAGATCCCTGCCGAGGCCGGTATGACGCTCGAAGACGGCCTCATCGAAGCCCGCCGTCAGCCGCGACGCGTTCAGCATGAACTCGAACAGGCGTTCGTCCGGCCCCCTCGGCTGCAGCTCGGGCTCGTACGTCCCGCTCTCGATTGCCTCCATGTACGCCAGCGGGTTCGCCGGCTTCGCGCAGCGCAGCACCTCGTCACCGGCTGTCAGCTTGCCGTGCGCGCCGGCCCCGACGGCGAGGTAGTCGCCGTATAGCCAGTAGTTCAGGTTGTGAACCGAGCGCCGGGGGCCGCGGGCGTAGGCAGACACCTCGTACTGCTCGTAGCCCAGCTCGGCAAGCAGCGCCTGGCCAAGCACCTGCATATCCGCGGCGGCGTCCGCGTCGGGGAGCCCGGCGGGCGGGCGGGCGTGGAACACGGTATTCGGCTCGAGGGTCAGCTGGTACCAGGACAGGTGCTCGGGGCCGAGGCCGGCCGCCGCCTCGATGTCGGCAAGCGCCCCGGCATTCGTCTGGCCGGGCAGGGCGTACATCAGGTCGAGGTTGATGTTATCGAAGCCCGCCTCGCGGGCCGATCCGAATGCCCGGGCAATGTCGGCGGCCTCGTGGATCCTGCCCAGCTTGCCGAGGGCCCCGTCATCGAAACTCTGCGCCCCCAGCGAGATGCGGTTGATACCGGCCCTGCGATAGCCCGCCGGGTCACCACACTCCACGGTGCCCGGGTTGGCCTCGAGCGTGATCTCGATATCTGCCGCAAGCCTGAACCGGGCGGCCACCGCATCGATGAGAGCACCGATCTCCGCCGGTTCGAACAGGCTCGGCGTGCCACCGCCGAGGAACACGCTGATCAACGGCCGGCCGGCGGCGCGCTCGGACTCCGCGGCAAGGTCGTCGATGAGTGCGCGCAAATACCGTTGCCGCGGTGGCGCGCCGGCTGCAGCGTAGGAATTGAAATCGCAGTACGGGCACTTCCTGGCGCACCACGGCAGGTGCACATACAGTGACAGCGGCGGCCGCAGACCCTCCATCAGAGCTGGTGCAGCTTGCGGGCCAGCTCGCGGAGCGCCTTGCCGCGGTGACTGCGGCGATTCTTTTCCGACGCGCTGAGCTCGGCAGAACTGCAGCCGGTCTCCTCGACGAAGAACAGGGGGTCGTAGCCGAAGCCGCCGTCGCCGGCAGGCGCTTCGAGAATGCGGCCGCGCCACTCCGCCTCGGCGATGACGGGTTGGCCATCGCCCGGCATCACGAAGCAGGCGACGCAGTGGAACGCGGCCCCGCGCTCGGCAGGCGGCACACCGGCGAGCTCGGCAAGCAGCCGCGCATTGTTATCGGTGTCCGTCGCCTCGGGGCCGGCATAACGGGCAGAGTAGACTCCCGGCCTGCCGCCGAGCGCATCGACGGCGAGACCGGAGTCGTCCGCTATTGCGGGCAACCCGGTCGCACGCGATGCGTGCCGAGCTTTGATCAGCGCGTTTTCGGCAAAGGTCGTGCCGGTCTCTTCCGCCTCGCTGACGCCGAAGTCGGACTGCGGAACGATCTCGATGTCGAAGTCGGCGAGGATCTTTTCGATCTCCCGGCGCTTGCCCGGGTTGCCACTGGCGAGAATGATTTTGCCGTGCGGGTGTGCCATCGGATTCAGTCCGACAACGCGTCGTCCTGGGCTGCGATGATCTCCTCGATGCCCGACCGCGCCAGGGCGAGCATCGCCTCGAGTTCTTCATCCGTAAACGCGTGCCCCTCGGCGGTGCCCTGCACTTCGATGAAGCGGCCCGCCTCGTTCATCACGACGTTCATGTCCGTCTCGGCTTCGGAATCCTCCGCGTAGTCGAGATCGAGCACCGGCTCGCCGCGATAGACGCCGACCGAAATCGCTGCGACCTGCCCGTACAGCGGGTTCTTCTTCAACGCCCCGTCCCGGGTCAGTTTGCGCATGGCCATCGCGAGGGCGACATAGGCGCCGCTGATGGCGGCCGTGCGGGTGCCGCCGTCCGCCTGGATCACGTCACAGTCGAGCGTAACGGTGCGCTCGCCGAGCGCGGCGAGATCGGTGACGGCGCGCAGCGAGCGGCCGATCAGGCGTTGAATCTCCAGTGTCCTGCCGCCCTGCTTGCCGCGGGCCGCTTCGCGGCCCGTCCGGGTGTGCGTCGACCTCGGCAACATGCCGTATTCCGCGGTCACCCAGCCCGTACCGCCGCCGCGCATCCAGGGCGGTACCCGGGCCTCGACGCTGGCGGTGCACAGTACGCGGGTATCTCCGAATTCCGCGAGCACGCTGCCCTCGGCGTGCTGCGTGAAACCCGTCGTGAACCGAATGGTCCTGAGTTGATTGGCATTGCGGCCACTTGGGCGCATCGTTGTTCTCCTGGTCCGGCGGCCTCAGCTGCCCAGCCACCTGAGCGCCGTGCCGGTCGTGTTGTCGCTGTAGGGCGCGTTGGCGTTCAACGCCTTGATGCTGAGCGCCTTCAGGTTGTCCGGCAGGTTGTTGTCGCCCGGCAGGCCGATTTCCGCCATGTCCTCGTCGCCCAGGCCCGACCAGAGCCCGTCCGAACAGGCCAGGAGTACGTCGCCTGCTAACAGCTTCTTCTTGCTGGTGATGCTCATGTCGGGCACCGGGGCGTCGCCGCCAATGCAACACTCGACGAAGTTGCGCATCGGGTGGTCCAGCGCCTCCTCTTCGGTAATGGCGCCTTCCTGGATCAGGACTTCGACGTGGCTGTGGTCGCGCGAGCGCGTGATCACCCGGCCTGCACGGACCTGGTAGATGCGGCTGTCCCCGATATGGGCCCAGAACGCGCCGCCTTCCTGGACGAGGCAGATCGCGCAGGTCGCTCGCGGGCGAAAGTCGACAGCGACCTCCTTGCCGAGACGGACAACTTCGTCGTGAGCGCGCGCCAGCGCCGTGTAAAGGAAGCCCTGCGGGTCGAATATCGGCAGGCGGGAGCGCATAAACATGTCCTGCACGATCGACAGGCCCGTCTCGGCTGCCCTCGCTCCGTCGGAGTGGCCGCCCATGCCGTCGAAGACCATCATCAGCGCGGCCTCGTCGGCCACGACCACAGCCGCACGATCCTGGTTGTCGGTGCGGTCACCAAGCGCGGAAACTTTGGCGTACTCGATCTGCATGGCGGTTGCGGGCTACAGGCCGTTCAATAACAATGGCCGGATGTTACACAGTATGACAGGGTTCGCGCGACAGGCGGCGGAAACCGCGGCCGGCACGCTGACCTGGGAACTTCGTTCGGTCAACCATCGGTACCTCGACGTGCAGTTTCGTCTGCCGGACGAACTCCGGCCGCGCGAGCATGCGCTCAAACAACAGCTAAGCTCCATTATCAAACGTGGCAAGGTCGAATGTTCTTTGCACCTGCGCCGTGCCATCGATGCGCAGACGGACATGCGAGTTAACAAGGAGCTCGTGACCCTGATCCGCAGGCGCGTCACGGAAATCAAGACTGCCCTGCACGACACGCAGCTCCCCGACCCCATAGACGTGCTGCGCTGGCCTGGCGTGGTGAGCGAAGCCGAACTCGATGCGGAGCCGCTGTTCGCCGCGGCCAGCACCCTCCTGGACACGGCGCTCGAGCAGATGAACGCGATGCGTGCCAGCGAGGGCGAGCGCATCCGGGAGATGCTCGAAGTTCGCTGCGCCGAAGTGGAGGCCATCGCGGCCTCCGTTCGCAAGCGTATGCCGGAGGTGCTCGATAACGTGCGCGCGAAACAGCGGGAACGGCTCGACAAGCTGGACGTCGAGGCGGATCCGGCGCGGCTCGAAGTCGAACTCGCACTGCTCGCGCAGAAACTCGATGTCGACGAAGAACTCGACCGGCTCGACAGTCACCTCGCGGAGATTCGTTCCGCGCTCGGCGCCGACGCGCCGGTCGGCCGGCGCCTCGACTTCCTGATGCAGGAACTCAATCGGGAGGCGAACACCCTGGGTTCCAAGTCGGCGGATGCCGAGACGACGAAGGCGGCCGTCGAGCTCAAGGTGCTCATCGAGCAGATGCGCGAACAGATTCAGAACGTCGAGTAATCCGGCCGTGACCGAGACTGACGCAAGGCTGTTCGTCATCGCCGCACCGTCCGGGGCGGGCAAGACCACGCTCGTCCAGGCGCTGATACGAAAACATCCCGAACTGCGGTTCTCCATTTCTTACACGACCCGGGACAAGCGGGTTAACGAGGCCCACGGCGTCGATTACCTGTTCGTCGATGTGGAAACCTTCGAGGACTTGCGTGGCCAGGGCGAGATGATCGAGTCCGCCACGGTATTCGACAACCTCTACGGGACGAGCCGTAAACAGGTCGAGGAACATCTCGCAGCCGGCCATAACGTGATCCTCGAAATCGACTGGCAGGGCGCGCGGCAAGTCCGCGAATCGATGCCCGAGTGCGTATCCATCTTCATACTGCCGCCATCGCTCGACGAGCTCGAAAGGCGCCTGCGCGACCGGCGCACGGACAGCGCCGAGGTTATCGACCGGCGCCTGCGAGACGCCGTCAGCGACATGTCTCACTGGGACGAATTCGATTACGTGATCATCAACGACGACCTCGACGAGGCCGTCCGGGACATCGAGGCCGTACTTGCCGGCAGCGGTGATGCCAACGCGACGAACAACCCGGAACTGCGCAGGCGCGTCGCGGCCATCTCCAGTTAATAACTTTTTGGAATAAGGGCTGGCACGGTCCCGCGGCGAAGCATTACCGTGACGCTGACACCTGAGCAGGAGTAGCAAGTTGGCACGCATCACGGTCGAGGACTGCCTCGACAACATCGACAATATTTTTGAAATGGTCCTCGTGGCCGCCAAGCGCGCCCGGCGCATTGCCCATGGCGCGGAACCGATGGTGGACCTCGAGAACGACAAACCGACGGTCATTGCACTGCGCGAGATCGCGGACGGTCATGTCACCCCGGCGATTCTCGACGAAGTGGATCAGCCGCCGGCTGAAGACTTCATGCAGTCCGAACAGTCCGAAGACATCCTGCCGATACCGGGAATTTCCATCGGCGATTAACAGCATGTTCCTGCCTGACTTTCCGCAGAACGCGGGTATGATCGGGTTATGGATTATGCCGCAACACTACTGGCCAAACTCCCGGGCGCGCCGAAGCGTGACCATGGTCTGCGGCAACTGATCGAAACGCTCGAGGCCTACCTCCGCGAAGAGCAGATCGAGACGATCATGCGGGCCTACGAGTTCGGGGCCTCGGCTCACGAAGGGCAGACGCGCAAGTCCGGCGAGCCGTACATCTCGCACCCGGTGGCGGTTGCCCAGGAACTCGCCGATATGCGGATGGACGCGCAGGCCATCTGCGCCGCGATCCTGCACGATGTCGTCGAGGACACCGAAGCATCGCTGGAAGACATCGAGCAACAGTTCGGCCTGGAAGTCGCTGTCCTCGTGGATGGTGTCAGCAAGCTCGACCAGATCCAGTTTCACTCGCGCGCCGAGGCGCAGGCGGAGAGCTTCCGCAAGATGATGCTCGCCATGATCGAGGACATTCGCGTCATCCTCGTCAAGCTCGCCGACCGTCTGCATAACATGCAGACGCTGGAGATCATGCCGTCGGAGAAGCGGGCGCGCATCGCCCGCGAAACGCTCGACATCTATGCGCCGATCGCGAACCGGCTCGGTATCAACAGGCTGAAAGTCGAACTCGAGGACCTGGGCTTCAAGAACCTGCACCCGTTCCGCTACCGGGTGCTCGAGAAGGCCCTGCGGCGCAGCAAGGGCAACCAGCGGCAGATCGTGAAACGAATTGCCGACGAGTTCGGCGCGGCGCTCGGCGAGGAGGGCATCGAGGCCGAGGTGGCCGGCCGCGAGAAGCACCTCTACAGCATCTACAAGAAAATGTCGGAGAAGAAACGGCTACTGAGCGATGTCGTCGACGTCTTCGGTTTTCGCATCGTCGTCGAGGACGTCAACGACTGCTACAAGGTGCTCGGCATCGTACACGGCCTTTACAAACCGATGCCCGGGCGGTTCAAGGACTACATCGCGATACCGCGCATCAACGGCTACCAGTCGCTGCACACGACCCTGTTCGGCCCCAAGGGGCAGCCGCTCGAGGTACAAATCCGGACCCGGCACATGCACCGGGTGGCCGAGTCGGGCGTCGCCTCGCACTGGCAGTACAAGGCCGAGGAAAAATCCGACGCGACGCCACAGCGGCGGGCGCGCGAGTGGCTTGCCAATCTCGCTGAACTGCAGCAGTCGGGCACCTCCGAGGAGTTCCTGGAGAGCGTCAAGGTCGACCTGTTTCCCGACAAGATCTACGTGTTCACGCCCAAGGGCGACATCATGCCTCTGCCCAAGGGCGCCACGACAGTGGATTTCGCCTACGCCGTGCACACCGGCGTCGGCGACCGCTGCGTCGCGGCCAAGATAGACCGCGGCCTGGTGCCGTTGCGGACACAGCTGCAGAACGGTCAGACCGTCGAGATCATCACCAGCCGCGGAGCCCGCCCGAACCCGAACTGGCTGACCTTCGTGCGCACCGCAAAAGCGCGTACCGCGATTCGCAACCACATGAAGTCGATGCGGTCGTCCGAGGCGGCCGATCTCGGCAAACGCCTGCTCGATCGGTCGCTCAAGGATCTCGACTCCTCGTTGCGCAAGGCGGGCAAGGTCCGGATGAACACGGCGCTCGAGGAGCTGGGCCTCAACAACAGCACCGAGCTGTTCGAACAGATCGGCCTCGGCGAGCGGCTCGCGCCGCTGACCGCCCGCCTGCTGCTCGGCATCGGCGAAGACGGCGAGGCCGAGACCGTCCCGGCAAGCCTCGTGATCGCGGGCACCGAGGGCATGGTCGTCAGCTATGCCCGCTGCTGTCACCCGATCCCCGGGGACGACGTCATGGGTTACCTCAGTTCCGGGCGCGGTATCGTGATCCATCGTAACCGCTGCGGCAACCTGATCAACTTCCGCAAGCAGCCCGAGAAATGGATTTCGGTCACGTGGGAGAAGAACATCGACCGTGAGTTCTCGAGCCAGATCCAGGTGGACACGGTCAACAAGCCCGGGGTGCTGGCGGAGGTGGCCGCGACGATCGCCGACTGCGGTTCGAACATTGAACAGGTCTCGGTGCAGGGCCGCCATGACGACTGCTCGGTGCTGTCGTTCATGCTGCAGGTTCGCAACCGTACCCACCTCGCGAGGATCATCCGCGGCGTGCGCAAGATGCCTAACGTCCTTCGCGTCCAGCGTGACTTCACCTGACGCCGAATAACGAGGAGCAATAATGAGCAAAAAGCGGATCCACAGCGACGATGCACCCGCCGCTATCGGCACATACTCGCAGGCAGTGCGGTCCGGCGACCTCGTGTTTCTCTCCGGCCAGATCCCGCTGGACCCGGCGACGATGGGGCTCGTCGGCGGCGACTTCGAGGCGCGCGCCCGCCAGGTCTTCGACAACCTGCGCGCGGTCGCCGAGGCGGCCGGCGGCTCACTCGATCAGGTGGTCAAACTGACCGTCTTCCTGACGGACATGGATAATTTCGCGACGGTCAACCGCGTCATGAAAGACTATTTCGAACAACCGTTCCCGGCCAGGGCGGCGCTCGGCGTCGCCTCCCTGCCGAAAGGCGCCGACGTCGAGGCGGATGCAATCCTCGCCCTTAACTGAGTTATCCGGCGTCGGTCCGGCGCTCGCCTCGAAGCTTCAGCGCCTCAACGTCCACCGCGTCGAAGACCTGCTGTTCCTGTTGCCGCTGCGCTACGAGGACCGGACCCGGCTCGTGCCGGTCGGCGCCCTGCGCGCCGGCGACCGAAGCCTGGTCGAGGGCGAGGTGCTGCTGGCGGAGACGGTCTACAGGGGCCGCCGCAACTTGCTGGTGCGCATCGGCGATGGCACCGGTCAGCTCACGCTGCGCTTCTTCCATTTCTCGCGCCAGCAGCAGGCGCAGTTCCAGCCGGGTGTGCGCGTCAGCTGCTTCGGCGAAGTTCGCAAGGGCGGCGCCGGCCCCGAAATGATCCACCCCGAGTATCGTTTGCTGAGGGAGCAGGGCAGCGCAACGACGGATACCCTGACCCCGATCTACCCTGCGACCGAGGGGGTGCAGCAGGGCCGGCTCAGGAACCTGACCGATCAGGCGCTGCGTCGCATGGCAGAGGACCCGCCGGTCGAGCTGCTGCCGCCCGGCACGATCGACAAGCTCGGCCTGCCGACGCTTGCCGACGCGATCCGCTACCTGCATCGGCCGCCGCCCGACGCCGACATCGCGCGGCTGCTGGCCGGCACGCACCCTTGCCAGCAGCGGCTCGCGTTCGAGGAGCTGCTCGCCCACTATCTCAGCCTGCGCAATCTCCGGGCCCTGGCCGAGACGGAGGCCTCGATACCGCTTGCCGGCGGCCAGGCCGAGGTTGGCAACTTCATCGCCGACCTGCCGTTTCGACTGACGGGTGCGCAGCAGCGCGTCGTCGCCGAGGTCCTCGATGATCTCGAGGCGCCGCACCCGATGATGCGCCTGATCCAGGGCGACGTCGGT
The DNA here is from genome assembly GCA_041572475.1 of Woeseiaceae bacterium. GTDB lineage: Bacteria > Pseudomonadota > Gammaproteobacteria > Steroidobacterales > Woeseiaceae > UBA1847. The sequence goes on along the minus strand of JBFFSI010000010.1, from coordinate 7,696 downwards.
TCGGGCAAGACCGTTATTGCCGCCATTGCCTGCCTCAAGACGATCGCCTGCGGCGTGCAGGCCGCCATCATGGCGCCGACCGAGCTGCTGGCCGAACAGCACTGGCGCAGCTTCAGCGTCTGGTTCCGGCCGCTCGGCGTCGAACCCGCCTGGCTGAGCGGCAGTCAGCGGGGCGCGGCCCGCCGCGAGGCGCTGGCCGCCATCGCCGACGGCAGCGCCCGCATCGTCGTCGGCACGCATGCGCTGTTCCAGGAAGGCGTGGAGTTCGACCGGCTCGCGCTCATCATCATCGACGAACAGCACCGCTTCGGCGTGCACCAGCGCGTCGCGCTGAGAGAGAAGGGCGTTTCCGCCGGCGCCTACCCGCACCAGCTCGTCATGACCGCAACGCCGATTCCGCGCACGCTGGCCATGGCCGCATACGCCGACCTCGACACGTCCGTGATCGATGAGCTGCCGCCCGGCCGCAAACCGGTGACGACGATCGCGCTGCCCGACACGCGCCGGGACGAGGTTATCGAGCGCGTGCGCAGTGCCTGCCAGTCCGGACAGCAGGCCTACTGGGTCTGCCCGCTGATCGAGGAATCGGAGGTGCTCGACTTCGAGGCCGCCGAGGCGAGCTACGCGCGGCTCACGGAGGAGTTACCGGACCTTCGGGTCGGGCTGGTGCACGGCCGGATGCGGCCCGCGGAAAAAGAGCGCGGCATGCAGGCTTTCAAGGACGGCCTGATCCAGCTGCTCGTGGCGACGACCGTGATCGAGGTGGGCGTGGATGTACCGAACGCGACCCTGATGATCATCGAGAACGCCGAGCGCATGGGGCTGTCGCAGCTGCACCAGCTGCGGGGCCGCGTCGGCCGCGGTGAGCGACAGAGCCACTGCGTGCTGCTTTACAGGCCGCCCCTCGGACAGCTCGCCCACAGCCGCATCAAGGTATTGCGAGACACCAACGACGGTTTCGTCGTCGCGCAGCGGGACCTCGAGCTGCGCGGCCCGGGGGAGCTGCTGGGCACCCGCCAGACCGGCTTGCCCGATTACCGCATCGCGAACCTCGTTCGCGATGCCCAGCTGATGCCCGAGGTGCAGATCGCCGCCGAGGCCATTCGCAGGTCGGACGAAAAACGGGCCGCCACGATCGTGCGGCGCTGGCTCGGTGATGCGGGGCGATATGGAAAGGTATAATTCGCCGCGATGAAAAGCGCCGCCACTCCACGATTCGGGCAAAGCATCCTCACGCAGCTGCGCAACTACGGGCGGTTGATGCGGGTCGACAAGCCCATCGGTTTCTGGCTGCTGCTGTGGCCGACACTCTGGGGCCTGTGGCTGGCCGGCGAGGGCAATCCGGACCAGGGCCTGTTTGCCGTGTTCGTGGCCGGCGTTTTTGTCATGCGGTCTGCCGGCTGTGTGTTCAACGACTACGTCGACCGCAAGATCGATCCTTACGTCGAGAGAACGCGGACCCGGCCTATCCCGTCCGGCGCCGTGATGCCCGGCGAGGCCCTCGTGCTGTTCGTTGCCCTCGGCCTGATCGCGGTCGGCCTGGCGACGATGCTCAATCAGCCGGCAAGGCTGCTCGCCATCGTCGGGGCGGCGCTGACCATCGCGTACCCGTTCATAAAGCGTATCGTCTCGATCCCGCAATTCGTCCTCGGGGCGGCATTCGGCTGGGCGGTGCCCATGGCGTTCGCCGCGCAGACCGGCGGCACGCCGGAGCTGGCCTGGCTCGTATTCGGTGTTGCGCTGATCTGGGCGGTTGTTTATGACACGTTCTATGCGATGGTCGACCGGGAAGACGATCGCAAGATCGGCATTAAATCGACGGCCCTCCTGTTCGGCGACATGGACCTCTTCGTCATTGCCGGGCTGCAGGCACTGATGCTTGCCGCTCTCGTCTTCGTCGGCCTGCGCGCCGAACTCGGCTTCTGGTTCTACGCATCGGTTGCGTGTGCCGGCGGCTTCATGGGCTACCATCAGTGGCTCGCCCGGGATCGGCAGCCGGCCGGCTGCTTTGCAGCATTCCTGCACAACCATTACATCGGCCTCGTGGTATTCATCGGCATCGTCCTGCATTACTCGTTCAACCCGGCCTGAACGCCCGTGCAATAGCCAGCACGCTGACCCGGCGGACACCGCCCGCCCGCAGTGTCACGGTGAGCTGCTCGGCCGTTGCGCCGGTCGTGACGACGTCATCGACAATCAGCACGTGGTTCGACGCGATGTTGCCGCGCAGCCGAAATGCCCCGCGCAGGTTCGAGCGCCGCTCGCCGGCCCCGAGCCCGGGCTGATAGCGGGTATTGCGGATGCGCATCACCCGCTGCAGGACAGGGACGTGCAGCAGCGGCTCCAGCTGTCGGCAAAGCTCGGTCGCCTGGTTGAAGCCTCGCAGCATCTGGCGGCGCCAGTGCAGCGGGACCGGCAGCATGGCGTCGATATCCTCGGGCAGGTCCCTGGCCGCCTCGCCGACCAAAGCCGCGAAAGCCGGCAGGTAATGCAGCCGGCGCTCGAACTTCATCGCCTTGATGGCGGCATCGACCGGGAACTCGTAGCGCAGCGGGGCCAGCAGCGCGTCGAAGGCCGGTGGTTCGACCTGGCACCGGCCGCAGACAGCGTCGCGGGGCGGCTGCGCCGGCAGCTCAGCGCCGCAGCGCCGGCACGCCGCCCCGGCCCATGGCAGCTCTGCATGGCAGGGGTCACAAACGGGCCGCGAGCCGATGGCCAGCCCCAGGCCGCAGAAGACGCAGCCGCCGGGCAGGACCTGCTGCTCGAGGCCCCGCCATGTATGCCGCAGCCGGCTCAGCACAGCCGCCTTGTTGCCCGCAGTTCGCATGCGCCCAGTCTCGCAGGCCCGGCCACCGGGGGCGGCGCTCATCTTCGGCTATTGCCGGAGAAAAGCGTGCTAATTTAGCGCCATGCCCGCCCGTGACGCCCAACGCAGAGCCGATGCCGCGGCCGCCACTTTCGACGCCGCCGACTTCGTTCCCGCGCACACTCGCCTGGCCCTGCTGGAGCGACTGGCCCCGATGCTCGTAGACGCCTCCGTGGTTGTCGACCTGGGCACGGCAACCGGCGCCGCTTACCGCCTGCTTGCCGGGCGATTTCGCGGCGCGAGGGTCATCGGCGTCGACCTCGCCCTCAACATGCTACGGGCCGCGCGGGCGAAACAGCGGTGGCGGGCGAAGCAACGCTTCGTACAGGCGGACGCGACGCGCCTGCCATTCGCCGACCAGAGCGTCGACGTGGTCTATGCCAACCTGTTGCTGCCCTGGATCAGGGACCCCGCGGCGCTGTTCGCCGAGGTCAACCGGGTCCTGCGGCCGGGCGGGCTGCTGGCCTTCTCGACGCTGGGCCCTGACAGCCTCGCGGAGCTACGGCAGGCCTGGCGGCACGTCGACGGTCTTGGCAGGCAGAGCCCCTTTCCCGACATGCACGACCTTGGCGACGACGCCGTACGGTCCGGCCTCGCCGACCCGGTTCTGGACGTCGAGCGGCTCAGCGTGACCTACCGGGACGCGACGAGTCTGTTTGCCGACCTGTCGGCAATCGGCGCCCGAGGTATCGGCCCCGCTCGGCGGCGCGGACTGGTCGGCCGAGAGACTCGCGCCGCACTGCTGGATGCGCTCGACGCGTATCGGGCGGGGGCTCTGCTTCGATTCGAGCTCGAACTCGTCTACGGCCATTGCTGGGGATCCGGGCGTTCCGCGGGCGCCGGCGAGTTCCACATCAGCCCGGCAGGGATACCGCGCCGACACGGATAAATTCGCCGCAGCGCAGCATTTTTCCGGTGTGCGCCAAACCACCTTGCGCTAAGTGGTTGTAAAAAAAGCATTATTTTCGCCGCGCCGCGGCGCGCGAGGATTGCATGCCTGCTCGCGTTTCAGTAAACTGCGCAAGATTTTTTGCCCGCGGTGAGAGGCCGGCGGCGCCTGGAATCTATCACCTGATATCCAACAACCTGAATCGCGAGCGTGCCGTGATTCGGCGCTTCACTGCCGCGTAGCAGAAGGGAACTGGAAGAACCGCCAATGATGAAGAAATCGATCCTCGGACTGCTCACCCTGATGGCGATGAGTCCGGCCGGCGCGGAGTGGGCATTGAACATGCCCAGGGGCGTCACGGAACTCAGCGCGGAGACCTATGACCTGCACATGATGGTCTTCTGGTGGTGCGTTGGTATCGGCGTCGTCGTCTTCGGCGTGATGATCATCTCGCTGATCAAGCACCGCAAGGCGGCCGGCGTGGAACCCGCCAAGTTCTCGCACAGCACGGCGGCGGAGATCATCTGGACGATCATTCCCGTCGCGATCCTCCTGGTAATGGCCGTGCCCGCTGCGGAGACGATGATAAGGCTGGAAGACACGCGCAACCCGGACGTCACGATCGTGGCCACCGGCTACCAGTGGAAGTGGCACTACAAGTACCAGGACGAGGGCGTGGAGTTCTACTCGACCCTTGCGCGGCCGAGCGCCGAGGCGCGCCGCCTGAATTCCGGCATCGAGGCGACGTCCGTCGACAACTACCTGTTGGACGTCGACCGGCCGCTGGTCGTGCCGAAAGGCAAGAAAATCCGGCTGCTGGTGACGTCGAACGATGTGCTGCACGCCTGGTGGGTGCCCGACCTGGCCATCAAGAAAGATGCGATCCCGGGCATGGTCAACGAGACATGGTTCCGGCCGATGGAGACCGGCACTTTCCGCGGCCAGTGCGCGGAGCTGTGCGGCAAGGACCACGGTTACATGCCCATCGTCGTCGAAGTCGTCGAGCCCGATGCTTACCAGGCCTGGATTGAGACACGCAACGACAGCGGCACCCGCGTCGCGCAGATGGAGAACTAGTTTATGGCCACCACTGCAGCAGACGCGCTCGAGTCACACGACACGCACGAGCACCACGGGCCGGAGAAGGGCCTGAAGCGCTGGCTGTTCACGACCAACCACAAGGACATCGGTACGCTGTACCTGGTGTTCAGCCTGGTCATGTTCTTCATCGGCGGCAGCATGGCGCTGATCATTCGTTCCGAGCTCATGCATCCGGGCCTGCAGTTCGTGCATCCGGAGTTCTTCAACTCCATGACCACGATGCATGCGCTGATCATGGTCTTCGGCGCAGTGATGCCGGCCTTTGTAGGGCTCGCCAACTGGATGATCCCGATGATGATCGGCGCGCCGGACATGGCGCTCCCGCGCATGAACAACTGGTCGTTCTGGATCCTGCCGGTGGCGTTCGGCATCCTGCTGTCGACGCTGTTCATGCCCGGCGGCGCGCCGGCAAGCGGCTGGACCATGTACCCGCCGCTGGTGCTGCAGACCGGTGACGCCTTCCCGTTCCTGATCTTCTCGGTGCACCTGATGGGCCTGAGTTCGATCATGGGCGCCATCAATATCATCGTGACCGTGCTCAACATGCGCGCACCCGACATGTGGCTGCTGAAAATGCCGATGTTCGTCTGGACCTGGCTGATCACCGCCTATCTGCTCATCGCGGTCATGCCCGTCCTCGCCGGTGCCGTCACGATGCTGCTGACCGACCAGTTCTTCGGCACCAGCTTCTTCCTGGCGGCCGGCGGCGGCGACCCGGTGATGTTCCAGCACATCTTCTGGTTCTTCGGACACCCCGAGGTCTACATCATGATCCTGCCCGCGTTCGGCGTCGTATCAGAGATCATCCCGACCTTCTCGCGCAAGCCGCTTTTCGGACATGACTCGATGGTGTACGCGGCGTCGAGCATCGCATTCCTGTCCTTCATCGTCTGGGCGCACCACATGTTCACGGTCGGCATGCCGCTGTCCGGGCAGCTGTTCTTCATGTTCGCGACAATGCTGATTGCCGTCCCGACCGGCGTGAAGGTCTTCAACTGGGTCGCAACGATGTGGCGCGGCGCGATGACGTTCGAAACGCCGATGCTGTTCTCGCTGGCGTTCGTGTTCCTGTTCACGATCGGCGGTTTCTCCGGGCTGATGCTCGCCATCGCGCCCGCGGACATCCAGTATCACGACTCCTACTTCGTCGTCGCCCACTTCCACTACGTGCTCGTGCCCGGCTCGATATTCGCGATATTCGCCGCCGCCTACTACTGGCTGCCGAAGTGGACGGGCTACATGTACAACGAGACTGCCGGCAAGTGGCATTTCTGGCTGTCGACGATCTTCGTCAACCTGACGTTCTTCCCGATGCATTTCCTCGGGCTGGCGGGCATGCCGCGCCGTATCCCCGACTATTCGACGCAATTCGCCGATTTCAACTTCATGGCCAGTGTCGGCGCGCTCGGTTTCGGCCTTTCGCAGCTCATCTTCGTGTACATACTGCTGACGGCGAAGCGGGGCGAGAAAGCGACCGACAGGGTCTGGGAGGCACCACGTGGCCTGGAGTGGACCGTGCCATCGCCGGCGCCCTATCACACCTTCACGACGCCGCCCAAAGCACGTATTGCCCAGGAATCCTTTGAGTGACGGGAGCCGAAGAGCAGCGTAAGCGCAAGATCCGCCGCACAGCCCTGATCATGGCGGCGATCGCCGTGGCTTTCTATGTCGGCTTCATACTGATGGGTGTCTTAAGAGCCTGAGACATGCGCAGCGAACACCCGGCAAACCGTGATTCGAACCGCACCCTGACGCTCAAGCTGCTGGCGTTTGCCGCCGGCATGTTTGTCTTCGGCTTCGTCGTGCTGCCGCCGCTCTACGACGTGTTCTGCGACCTGACGGGTTTCGGGGGCCGCACCAACACGAGCGCGGCTGTCATAACGGCGGCGCCGGACATGACGCGGACGATCCGCGTCGAGTTCATGACCACGGTCAACGAGTATGCCCCGTGGGAGTTCGAGGCCGACCGCGACAGCATGGAGGTGGTCCCGGGCAAGATGTATTTCGCGACGTTCACGGCCACGAACCGGGCCGGGGAAAACAAGGTCGCCCAGGCCATCCCCAGCGTCGCACCGCTGATTGCGAACACGCACTTCAAGAAGATCGAATGCTTCTGTTTCGAGAACCAGGCGTTCGCGGCCAACGAGGAGCGGCCGCTGCCCCTGCAATTCATCGTCGACCCGGAACTCCCGGACTACGTCGACACGATAACCCTGTCGTACACCTTGTTTGATACCGGAAACACCTATGTCTCACGCAAACGATAACTATTACGTCCCGCACGGCAGTCACTGGCCCATTGTCGGCTCGATCGGGCTGCTGTTTCTCATGGTGGGTGTTTCCAACTGGCTGAACGGCGCCGCCGCCGGCTTCTGGATCATGCTGGCCGGGGTCGCCGTAATCGTATTCATGCTGATTGGCTGGTTCGCTACGGTTATCAGCGAGAGCACCGGGGGCCTTTACAACGACCAGGTCGATTATTCCTTCCGGATGGGTATGTTCTGGTTCATTTTTTCGGAAGTGATGTTCTTCGCGGCTTTCTTCGGCGCCCTGTTCTATGCCCGCACCATGGCCGTGCCGTGGCTCGGCGGCGACAGCAACAATTTTTTCACCAATAGCATTCTCTGGGCAGGATACGAGGCAACCTGGCCGACGAACGGCCCTGCCGGCGTAGGCGGACATTTCGAGGTGATGAAGCCGTTCGGTCTGCCGCTGATCAACACCGCGATTCTCCTCACCAGTTCGGTAACAGTGACGATCGCGCACCACGCGCTGATGGCGGGACAGCGAGGAATCCTGAAGACATTCCTGGGGCTGACATTCATCCTGGGTTTCATCTT